>JBILSW010000006.1:0-19463 GCA_044371895.1 Rubrivivax sp. | reverse complement strand
CCGACGACCCGCACAGCCCGGTCACTCACGGCATCGGCAAGGTGCTGCGCGAGGGTGCCGAGCTCTACCGCGCCGAGAGCAGGGTGCAGGCCACGATCGACAAGTACAGCCACGGAGTGCCCGACGACTGGGTCGAGCGCCACGTCTACAGCCGCTACACCTGGCAGGGCGTGGGCCTCATGCTGATCCTCGACCTGCTGCTGTTCGGCGCCGTCGGCGCGGCGGTGTGGGCGGTGCAGATGGCGTGGATCCCGGTCACCGCCGCCGGCATCATCAACGGCCTGGGCCACCACAGCGGCTATCGCAACTTCGAAGCGCCCGACGCCAGCACCAACGTGCTGCCCATCGGCATCGTCATCGGCGGCGAGGAACTGCACAACAACCACCACACGTACCCGACCTCGGCCAAGTTCTCGGTCAAGCCCTACGAGTTCGACATCGGCTGGGGCTATATCCGGGCGCTGGAGATGCTGGGCCTGGCCAAGGCGAAGAAGGTGCCGCCCAAGCTCACGCTGGCCGGGGTGCGGTCGGTGGCCGACAACCAGACCTTGCAGGCCATCATCGCCAACCGCTACGAGGTCATGGCGCGCTATGCTGCCGAGCTGCGGCGCGCGGCGGGTGCCGAGGCCGAGCGCCTGAAGGCGCAGGGCCCTGCCGCGGCGGCGCGCCTTAAGCAGATGCGCGTCGCGCAGGCCTGGCTCCACCGTGACGACGACAAGATCCCGCAGGGCGTGAAGCCCAGCCTGGCGGCCGCGATGGGCGAGAGCCCGCAGCTGGCCAAACTGGTGGCTATGCGCGAGGAACTGCGAGCCCTCTGGACGCGCACCGGAGTCAGTGCCGAACAGCTGGTGGCCGACCTGCAGGCCTGGTGCCGCAAGGCCGAGGGCAGCGGCATCGCCGCGCTGCAGGAGTTCTCGCTGAAGCTGCGTGCGGTGGCCGTGAGCCCCCAGGCTCACTGACGTTCGCCGGCGACAGGCGGCCCTTGTCAGCCGATGTCGGCCACGTGGATGCCGAAGGCGCCGCTCCGGCGGTCGTCGAAGAACAGCTCCAGCGTGCGCCGCACGGTGCGGAACGCCAGTTCGTCCCAGGGCACCTCGTCCTCTCGGAACAGGCGCGCCTCCAGCGTCTCGGGGCCGGGCGCCAAGTGCCCGCTGAGCATGCGCGCGCGGTAGAAGATGTGCACCTGGCCCACGCGCACCACGTTCAGCACCGTGAACAGGCCCTCGAGCTCCACCTGCGCGCCGGCTTCCTCGTCTGTCTCGCGACGCGCGCCGTCAGCCACCGTCTCGCCTAGCTCCATGAAGCCTGCGGGCAGCGTCCAGAACCCGTGCCGGGGATCGATGGCGCGGCGGCACAGCAGCACTCGCTCGCCGAACACCGGCACGGTGCCGACCACGTTGAGCGGGTTTTCGTAGTGGATCTCGCCGCAGGCCGTGCAGATGGCGCGGTCGCGGTTGTCGTCGGCCGGCACGCGGTACTCGGTGGCGGCGCCGCAGGCCCGGCAGTGCTGGATGCGGCGCGTCGGCAGGAGCATGCGGGGCAGTGTAGCGGCGGGCGGTGGCATGATCGTCGCCCGCACCCAACCAGCCCCACCCGCCATGAGCCTCGTCGTTCCCGCGCCCGCCCCCGTCCACGTGCCAGTCGTCGGCGGCGGGGTCTTTCCGGTGCGCCGTGTCTACTGCGTCGGTCGCAACTACGCCGAACACGCCCAGGAGATGGGCTTCACCGGCCGCGAGCCGCCGTTCTTCTTCCTGAAGCCGGCCGACAACGTCGTCTTCGTGCCCGAGGGCGAAACGGGCGCCATCGACTATCCGCCGCTGACGAAGAACCTGCACCATGAGATCGAGCTCGTCGTGGCCATTGGCAGCGGCGGCCGCGACATCCGGGCCGCTGACGCACAGGCCCACGTCTACGGCTACGCCGTGGGCCTGGACATGACGCGCCGCGACCTGCAGGGCGAGATGAAGAAGCAGGGCCGCCCCTGGGAGATCGGCAAGGCCTTCGACCAGAGCGCGCCTATCGGGCCCATCGTGCCGGCCGCCGCCACCGGGCCGCTGCACGGCGGCGCCATCACGCTGGCCGTGAACGGCCAGCCGCGCCAGGCCAGCGACGTGAAGGAACTGCTCTGGAACGTGGGCGAGATCATCGAGCACCTCAGCGCCGCCTGGCGGCTAGAGCCCGGCGATCTCATCTACACCGGCACGCCCGCCGGCGTGGCCGCGGTGGTGCCGGGCGACTTGATGGAAGGCCGCGTGGCCGGCCTGCCGGCGCTGCGCGTGGCGGTGCGCTGAACCCGGGGAGCCCGCGATGGAACTGTTCAACTACTTCCGCTCGTCCGCCTCTTACCGCGTCCGCATCGCGCTGGCGCTCAAGGGCCTGGACTACGACTACCGCCCGGTGCACCTGGCGAAGAGCGAGCAGTTCAACGAGTCGTACTCCGCGGTGTCTGCGGCGCGGCTGGTGCCTCTGCTGCGCGACGGCGAGCACACCGTCACGCAGTCGCTGGCCATCATCGAGTACCTTGAGGAGACGCACCCGACGCCCGCGCTGCTGCCCGCCGCGCCGGCCGAGCGCGCTCGCGTGCGCGCGCTGGCCATGGACATCGCCTGAGAGATCCACCCGCTGAACAACCTGCGCGTTCTTCGCTACCTGACGCGCGACCTGAAGGTCTCCGAGGACGACAAGAACCGCTGGTACCGCCACTGGGTGGAGACGGGCCTGGAGGTCGTGGAGCGGCAACTCGCGGCGCGGCCGTCCGCCTTCTGCCACGGCGACGCGCCGACACTGGCCGACTGCTGCCTTGTGCCGCAGATCTTCAACGCCCGGCGCTTCGACTGCCGGCTCGACCACGTGCCGAACGTGATGCGCGTGTTCGGCGCCTGCATGGCGCTGCCGGCGTTCGAGGCCACGCGGCCAGAGAACTGCCCGGATGCCGAGTGATGCGGCTGGCGCCGCCTTGCCCCTGATCGAGCCGGCCTGGCCCGGCGGCCCGCCACCGGGCGTGGCAGCGGCGATGAGCACGCGGCATGGCGGCGTGAGCGTGGCCCCCTGGGAGTCGCTGAACCTGGGCGTGGCCGTGCGCGACGATGCGTCGGCCGTGGCCAGCAACCGCGACCGCTTCGCGCGCGCCCTGAGCGCGCGGCCCGTGTGGCTGCGCCAGGTGCACGGCACGCGGGTCCTGCGGCTCGATGCGGGCACGCCCGAGCACCCGTCCGAGCCGGCCGACGCCGCCTGGACCACCGAGCGCGGCACCGCCTGCACCGTGCAGGTGGCCGACTGCCTGCCCGTGCTGCTGGCCACGGGTGACGGTCGCGCCGTGGCGGCTGCGCACGCCGGGTGGCGCGGCTTGGCGGGCGGCGTGCTCGAGGCCACGGTGGCGGCGCTCCGCGACGGGGCCGGTGTCGAGCCAGCCGAACTGCGGGCTTGGCTGGGGCCCTGCATCGGGCCTGCGGCCTTCGAGGTGGGCTCGGACGTGCTGGCGGCCTTCGGCCGGGCGCCGCTGCCGGCCGATCAGCCCGCGTTCCGCTGGGCCCCGCGCGCCGACGGCAGCGCGCGCTGGCGGACCGACCTGCCGCAACTGGCGCGCGAACGCCTGGCAGCGCTGGGTGTGGCGGCCGTGGCCGTGCACGGCAGCTGCACGGTGGCGGGCGCCTCAGGCTTCTTTTCGTTCCGCCGCGACGGCGTCACCGGCCGCATGGCCGCTGCCGTCTGGCGCCGCGGCTGAAGCGCGGGCGGCCTCGGCGGCCTCGGCCGCCAGCCGGGCGCGCCGCCGCGACGGCGTGCCCATGATGTACATCACCACGGCCAGCGGCAACACGCCGTAGAAGACGAAGGTGATGACCGCGCCCAGAACACTGCCTTGGCTGGACAGGGCCTCGGCGACCGACATCATCAGCACCACGTAAAGCCAGCCGATCGCCACCAGGTACATGCCATCCCCCGCTGGTTGTTTTCGCCAGGAAAATTCTGTCATGCCCCCGTCAGCGCTACCCCGTACAAACCCGGGGCGCTGCACCCCGAACGCGATGCCAGGAGATAAGCCCTTGAAGTCCCGCAAGTCCGCCACCGAGCCGGCAGCTCCGTTCGCGGCCGCGTCGGCCCTGCCGCCCGCTGCCGAGGCCTTCGGGACGGCGATGGCCGACTCCCTCAAGGCCTTCGGTGCGCTTGCCGTGCCCATGGACCGGCTGGCCAGCATCCAGGGCGACTACCTCAAGAACGCCACCGAGATGTGGAACCAGGCCCTGCACCGACTGCAGGGCGACGGCCAGGCCGTGCAGCCGCTGCCGGACCGCCGCTTCGCCGGCAACGAGTGGGCCGCCAACCCCGTGGCCGCCACCATGGCGCAGCTGTACCTGCTGAACGCGCGCACGCTGATGACCCTGGCCGACAGCGTGGAAGGCGATGCCAAGACCAAGGCGCGCATCCGCTTCGCCGTGCAGCAGTGGGTCGATGCCACCAGCCCCAGCAACTACCTCGCGCTCAACCCCGAGGCCCTGAAGAAGGCCATCGACACCCAGGGCGAGAGCATCGGCAAAGGCCTGCAGCACCTGCTCGAAGACGTGCGCAAGGGGCACGTCTCGCAGACCGACGAGAGCGTCTTCGAGGTCGGCCGCAACGTCGCCACCACGGCGGGCGAGGTCGTGTTCGAGAACGACCTGTTCCAGCTCATCGAGTACCGGCCCCTGACGGCCAAGGTGCACGAGCGGCCGATGCTCTTCGTGCCGCCGTGCATCAACAAGTACTACATACTCGACCTGCAGCCCGACAACTCCGTCATCCGCTACACCGTCGAGCAGGGGCACCGCACCTTCGTCGTCAGCTGGCGCAACCCCGACGAGTCGCTCAAGGACAAGACCTGGGACGACTACATCGAGGAAGGCCCGATCACCGCCATCCGCACGGTGCAGGCGATCACTGGCGCCAAGACGCTGAACACGCTCGGCTTCTGCGTCGGCGGCACCATCCTCAGCACGGCGCTGGCGGTGCTGGCGGCGCGTGGCGAGCAGCCGGCCGAGAGCGTCACGCTGCTGACCACGCTGCTGGACTTCGCAGATACCGGCATCCTGGACATCTTCGTCGACGAGCCCAGCGTGCAGCTGCGCGAGATGACCATCGGCGAGCAGGCGCCCACCGGGCCCGGGCTGCTCAAGGGCAAGGAACTCGCCACCACCTTCAGCTTCCTGCGGCCCAACGACCTGGTCTGGAACTACGTCGTAGGCAACTACCTCAAGGGCGAGACGCCGCCGCCGTTCGACCTGCTGTACTGGAACGGCGACAGCACCAACCTGCCGGGCCCCATGTACTGCTGGTACCTGCGCCACATGTACCTGCAGAACGAGCTGAAGAAGCCGGGCGCGCTCGCCGTCTGCGGCGAGCAGGTCGATCTCGGCGCCATCGAGGCGCCCTTCTTCGTCTACGGCAGCCGCGAGGACCACATCGTCCCCTGGCAGGCGGCCTACGCCTCGATGCCGCTGATCCGCGGCGACAAGACTTTCGTGCTGGGCGCCTCGGGCCACATCGCCGGCGTCATCAACCCGCCGGCCAAGGGCAAGCGCAGCCACTGGGTGAACAGCCGTCTGCCCGCGAAGGCGGACGACTGGTTCGAGACCGCCTCCGAGCAGCCGGGCAGCTGGTGGCCGGTGTGGGCTGATTGGCTCAAGGGCCATGGCGGCAAGCTGGTGAACGCCCCCAAGGCGCCCGGCTCGGCGCGCTTCAAGCCCATGGAGCCGGCACCGGGGCGCTATGTCAAGGCGAAGGCCTGACGGCCGCCGCCGGGTATTCGATTCAACAACCCCACTTCGGGAAGGAGCGAGACATGTCTGATCAGAAGGTTGCCTACGTCACCGGCGGCATGGGCGGCATCGGCACCGCGATCTGCCAGCGCCTGCACAAGGACGGCTTCAAGGTGATCGCGGGCTGCGGCCCGAGCCGTGACTTCAACAAGTGGCTCGATGAGCAGAAGGCCCTGGGCTACACCTTCCACGCCAGCGTGGGCAACGTCGCCGATTGGGACAGCACCGTGGCGGCATTCACAAAGGCGGTGACCGAGCACGGGCCCGTCGACGTGCTGGTGAACAACGCCGGCATCACGCGCGACCGCATGTTCCTGAAGATGACGCCCGACGACTGGAAGGCCGTCATCGACACCAACCTCAACAGCATGTTCAATGTCACCAAGCAGGTGGTGCCGGGCATGGTCGACAGGGGCTGGGGCCGCATCATCCAGATCAGCTCGGTCAACGGCGAGAAGGGCCAGGCCGGCCAGACCAACTACTCGGCGGCCAAGGCCGGCATGCACGGCTTCACCATGGCGCTGGCGCAGGAAGTGGCCGCCAAGGGCGTGACGGTGAACACCGTGAGCCCGGGCTACATCGGCACCGACATGGTCAAGGCCATCAAGCCCGAGATCCTGGAGAAGATCGTCGCCACCATCCCCGTCAAGCGGCTGGGCACGCCCGAGGAGATCGGCTCCGTGGTGGCCTGGCTGGCCGGCCCCGACTCCGGCTTCACCACGGGCGCTGACTTCAGCTGCAACGGCGGCCTGCACATGGGTTGAGTGCCGACGCGGGACGGCCCTGAGGGCGGTCCCGCGACGCAGCGGCGAAAGCGCGCGGCCTGCGCCCGTCGCGCGAACCTGCATCCGGCCCGCGACGCACGGGGTTCCGTGCCGCGCGCATCCCTCCTCTGGTTGGGTTGCGCTCGATGCGGCCATTCGATACAAACCCCGAGATCAACTACTAGGCGTCTGGACGCCGGCTGCCCGGGTAGGCGACGGAGCCTTCCACCCGGGCCGCCGCGATCTTCCAGAACCGGCGCCGGTGCATCGACAGGGGCTTTCGGATGCGGGTTCGCAAGGGGCGCTTTGGGGCGCTGATTGTGTCTGTGGTGCTGTGTCCGCCGCTCGTCGGGGCGTCCCTGGCCTTCGCCGCGGAGCCTCCCGCGGCCGGCGAGGCCGGCGTTCAGGTCCAGGTCGAACGCTTCGAGGTCGAGGGCAACACGCTGCTGCCTGCCGAGCGCATCGACGGCGTGCTGGCGCGGTACCGCGGCGCGGCCACACTGGCCCGTCTGCGCGAGGCCGCCGCGGCCGTTCAGGACCTCTACCGCGACGCCGGGTTCGGCGGCGTCGTCGCCTTCCTGCCCGGCCAGACCGCGTCTGGCGGCGTGGTTCGCATCCGAGTCGTCGAGGGCAAGCTGTCCGGCGTCCGTGTCAGCGGCAACAGGCGCTACAGCCCCGAGGCCATCCGGGCCACGCTGCCAGCGCTGCTGGAGGGGCGCACGCCCGAAGTCCGCCTGATCGACGCGCAGCTGCAACTGGCCAACGAGAACCCCGGGCGCAACATTCAGGTGCTGCTGCAGCCGGGCAGCGAGCCGGCCACCATCGAGGCCCAGCTGAGCGTCACCGAGCGGTCGCCCGTGCGGGCCACGCTGCGCGCGGACAACACCGGTAGCAAGGCCAGCGGTCGCTGGCGCACGGCGCTGGGCTGGCAGCATGCCGATCTCTTCGGCACCGGCCAGGTGCTCACGCTCGAGGCCCAGACCGCCCCGCGCGACGCGAAGAACGTGAAGGTGCTCAGCGGCGCCTGGCGCCTGCCCCTGCCGCAGTGGCTGAGCACGGTGGACGCCTTCGCGGCCAGGAGCGACGTGAAGACCGGCGGCACGTCAACGGCCGCCGGCGACCTCGATTTCCAGGGTCGCGGCAGCGTGCTGGGCGTGCGCGGCACGCGCTATCTGCCGCGCTGGAACACCGTCGACCAGCGCGTGAGCCTGGGCCTGGACTGGCGCGAGTACCGCAACCAGTGCACGATCGAAGGCCTGCCCGAGGCGGCCTGCGGTTCCGCCGGTGCCAGTGTGGCGCTGCACCCCCTCAGCCTGACCTACACGGCTCAGTCGGCCGGCGAGCTGCCATGGGGCCTGAGCCTGAGCCTGCAGGGCAACAGCGGCATCGGTGGCCGCCGAGCCGGCCCGCAGGACTTCGAGGCCGTGCGGGCCGGGGCGACGCGTCTGTACAGCTTCGGCCGCGTGTCGGCCAACGTGGGCACCGGCCCCTTGGCCTGGCTCGGGAACGCCGGCTTGACGGTGCAGTTCAGCGGCCAGGCCACGGGCTCCACGCTGGTGCCGGGCGAGCAGTTCGGCATCGGGGGCGCCCAGAGCGTGCGAGGCTACGACGAGCGCGAGATCAACGGCGACAACGGCGCGCAGGTCTCCGTCGAGCTGGTCAGCGCCAGCCTCATCGAGAAGTTGCTCGACCAGCCCGCGCTGTTGCGGTTGTTGCTGCTGGCCGATGCCGGCCACGTCAACAACCCCAACGGCGACAGCTGCCAGGACAAGCGCAGCAGCTGCCGCATCGGTTCGATGGGCGCCGGCTTGCGCTTCGCTGTCCGCGACGTCACGGCCCGCATCGACGTCGCCCGGGCCTTTGCCGCGGGCAGCCGCACCGAGAAGGGCGACGTGCGGGCGCACGCGTCCTTCACCGTCGCCTTCTGACCGGCCCTCGACCGGGAGTCCACGATGCACCGCCCGCCCCCCGCGCCGCC
Organism: Rubrivivax sp.; assembly: GCA_044371895.1. Taxonomy (GTDB): domain Bacteria; phylum Pseudomonadota; class Gammaproteobacteria; order Burkholderiales; family Burkholderiaceae_C; genus Rubrivivax. The sequence goes on along the minus strand of JBILSW010000006.1, from coordinate 10,929 downwards.
CCGCCTGAAGCCCTTGGCCCAGGCGCTGCTCGCCGCCAGCCTGCTGAGCGTGTGGCCCGGGACCGTGCCGGCCCAGGCGAACCCGGTGAGCGCCACCGCGCTGCCCGGCGGCCTGAACGTGGCGGCCGGCCAGGCGCAGCTGGCGTTGCAAGGTGCGCAGATGACGGTGCGCAACTCGCCCGGCGCCATCCTCAACTGGCAGCGCTTCGACATCGGCGTGGCCGCCGGCGTGCACTTCGAGCAGGCCAGCGCGGCCAGCAAGGTGCTCAACCGGGTGGTCGGCAATGACCCTAGCCAGATCCTCGGCCGGCTGTCCAGCAACGGCCAGGTCTGGCTGCTCAATCCCAACGGCGTGCTGTTCGGGCAGGGTGCCCGCGTCGACGTGGCCGGTCTGCTGGCCGGCAGCATGCGCATGCTCGACAGCGACTTCCTGGCCGGCCGCTACCGCCTGGACGCCCCCGAGGCAGCCGGCGGTGCGCTGGCCGGCAGCGTGGTCAACCACGGGCAGCTGGGCAGCCGCTTCGGTGGCCAGATCCTGCTCGTGGGCTCGCGGGTGGAGAACACCGGCGAGATCTCGGCCCCCGGCGGCCACGTGGGCCTGGTGGCCGGGCGCAGTGTCGAACTGGTCGACACCGGCCTGCCCAACCTCAGCGTCAAGGTCAACGTGCCCGACGACAAGGCCGAGGTCGCCAACCTGGGCCGCCTGGCCACGCCCGGCGGCCGCATCGACGTCTACGCCGGCATCGTCAACCAGCGCGGCCTGGCCGAGGCCCAGAGCCTGAGCGTGGGCGCGAACGGCGAGATCGTGCTGCAGGCCAGCGACACGCTCATCCTGGGCCCGGGCAGCCGCACCCAGGCCGTGGGCAGCGTCGAGGGCAGCCGTGGGGGCCGCATCGACATCGTCGCGCCCCAGGTCGCCCTGGTCGGCGATGCCGAGGTCGACGCCAGCGGCGCGGCATCCGGCGGCAGCGTGCGCATCGGCGGCGGGCTGCGCGGTCAGGAGGCCGACATCGCCAACGCCCGGGCGGTGTACATGGGCGAGCAGGCCCAGGTGCGTGCCGACGGCGGCACGGGCGACGGCGGCCGCATCGTTCTCTGGAGCGACGAGGCCACGCGCGGCCACGGCACGCTCAGCGCGCGCGGCGGCGCGCTGGGGCAGGGCGGCTTCGTCGAGGTCTCGTCCAAGGGCGTGCTCGCCTGGACCGGCCATGCGGACCTGGGCGTGGCCGACGGCGACCGCGCGCGCTACGGCACGCTGCTGCTCGACCCCGAGTTCATCGTCATCCGCCAGAGCAGCCCCAGCATCGACGGCACGGGCAGCAGCGACCTGACGAACCCCAGCCTGCTGTTCGGGGCCTTCGCCGGCGCAACCAGCGTCATCACCAGCGGCGCTATCAACACGCAGCTGCTCAGCGCCAACGTGGTGCTGCAGGCCAACAAGGACATCACCGTCGAGTCCGGCCTGGCCACGCCCATCAGTGGCGCGCGCAGCCTCACGCTGCAGGCCGGCGAGAACATCGTCGTCGGCAGCCCGATTACCGTCAGCAGCCTGACGCTGAGCGCCAACGACCCCTCGGCGCTCGGCGCGCGCACCGGCACCGGCGCAGTGACCGTGAACGCGCCGCTGACGGCCACCACCGGCAGCTCCGCCATCACCATCACCCACAACGGCGGCAGCGGCACGCACACCATCGGGGCCAACGTCTCGGCATCCGTCCTCACGGTGACTGGCGGCGTCGCCCTGTCCACGCCGGCCACCTGGACGCTCAGCGGCAGCAGCAGCGTCAGCGGCGCGTTGGGCGGCGCCGGGTCGCTCACCAAGGCCGGCGTCGGCACGCTCACCATCGATGGCGGCGCCACGCTCGGCAGCGTCGCCGTCAACGGCGGCCTGCTGGCGCTGGGCGGCAATTCCACGCTGAGCACGCTCACGATGGGCGGCACCAGCCCGGCCCTGGGGGGCACGGGCACCGTCACAGTCACCGGCAGCTTCACGGCCAGCGGCAACGCCGCCGCGCTGAGCGGCAGCGGCACCTTGCTCACGCCGGCGGGCTCCACCAGCACCATCAACCTCGCGGCGGCCGATGGCAGCCTGTCCATCGGGGACGAGTACCGCTGGCTCAACGCCGGCACGGTCACGCTGGGCGGCGACGACCGGCTGCGGTTCACGTCGGGCATCCGGCCGACCTTCGTGAACGAAGCCGGCGGCGTGTTCAACGTCGACAGCACCAGCGCCGGCCCCATCGTGATGGACTCGGGCGCGCAGGCGCTGTTCAGCAACGCCGGCACCCTCAACAAGAACGCCGGCGGCACGCAGGCGTGGAGCCTTCTCAACGGCGGCTCGGTCGGCAGCTTCAGCAACACCGGCATCGTCAACATCAACGCCGGCAGCCTGAACATCAGCGGCAACGGCGCCGACACCGGCACCTATGCCCTGGCGGCCGGCACCACCCTGGCCTTCAGCGGCGGCACGCGCACGCTCTCGGCGGCGTCCAACCCGGCAGGCGGCTCGGGGCTGACGGTGAGTGGCGGCACCGTCACGCTTGAGCTCGGCGACGCACCCGCGACGCTGCTGCCCCTCACGGTGTCGGCCGGCACGCTCAGCCTCAACAGCGGCGGCGGCCTCACGCTGCCGGCGCTCACCCTGACCGGCGGCACGCTGAACCTGAACGCGCCATCGGGCGCGCTGGCGCTGCCGTCCAGCCTGACGGTGAGCAACGCGACCCTGAACCTGGAGGCGGCGAGCGTCTCGCCGTTCAGCGAACTCACGATGACCGGAGCCAGCCCGGTCATCAGCGGCAGCGCCACGCTGACCGTCACCGGCAGCTTCACGGCCAACGGCAGTTCCGCCGAGCTGCGCGGCAGCGGCAGGCTCATCACCCCGGCGGTCTCTGCCAGCACCCTGAGCCTCAGCGCAGACGGCGGCAGCTTCGCCATCCGCGACAACTGGCGCTGGCTCAACGGCGGTACCGTCACGCTGGGCGGCGATGACCGGCTCCTGTTCTCCTACACCAGCGCATCCGGCTCGTCGCCAGGCTTCGTGAACGAGTCTGGCGGGGTGTTCAACCTGGCCAGCACGCATGCAACGCCGGTGACGATGGACACCGGCGTGTACCCGGTGTTCACGAATGCCGGCACGCTCAGCAAGACCGCGCCCGGCGCGCAGACGCTGGGCCTGGTCAACGGCGGCTGGGTCGGCACCTTCTCCAATACCGGCACCGTCAACGTCAACGCCGGCACGCTGAACGTGCTCGGTTCCGGCACGGACACCGGTGCCTACGCCCTGGCGCCGGGCACCTCCATCGGTTTCGGCGGCATTCGCACCCTGGCCAAGGTGCCGGCCGGCGGGGCGGCGATGACCGTCGGCGTGCCCAACGTGACGACCAATGTGACGGTCACGAGCAGCGACGCCACCACCACCGTGCTGCCCACCACCGTGACGGCGGGGGCCTCGCTGGCCATCAATGCCGGCGGCAACCTGGGCGTCGCCGCGCTCACCAGCAGCAGCACCGGGACCGTCAGCCTCAATGCGGGCGGCACGCTGAGCGTGCCGAGCCTGTCGGTGTCGGCTGGCACTGCCAGCCTCGCGGCGGGCGGCGCGGTGAGCGTACCGTCGATCAGCCTCACGGGCGGCACGCTCAGCTTGGCGTCCACTTTCGCCGCCATCACGGTGCCGTCCAGCCTGACGGTGAACGCTGCCGTGCTGAATATCAGCTCGCCCGTGACCACCACCTTCGCCGACCTCACGCTCGCCGGCGCGGGCCCCGTGCTCGGCGGCAGCGGCACGGTGGCGGTGACGGGGGCGTTCACCGCGAACGGTTCCAACGCGTTTCTGCTCGGATCCGGCATCCTGCTCACGCCGGCCAGCTCCAGCAGCAGCATCGACCTCAGCACCGCCGGCGGCAGCTTGGCCATCGGCGACGACCGACGCTGGCTCAACGCCGGCACCGTCACGCTTGGCGGGGACGACCGCCTGCTCTTCTTTCGGACCTCCGGCACGCCGTCGCCCACCTTCGTCAACCAGCCCGGCGGCGTGTTCAACATCGCCAGCACCCACGCCACGCCCGTGGCGATGGACTGCTGCGTCTACCCGGTGTTCACGAATGCCGGCACGCTGAACAAGAGCGCGCCCGGCACGCAGACGCTGAGCCTGGCCGTTTCCGGCTGGACCGGCACCTTCAGCAACACCGGCACCGTCAACATCAACACCGGCACGCTGAACGTGTGGGGCAACGGCACCGACACTGGCAGCTACGCGATGGCCGCCGGCACAGGCATCGGCTTTGCGGGCGGCACGCGCACGCTCAGCGCGGCGCCGATCGGCGCTGCATCGATCGCGGTGGAGTCGGCAGCCAGCGTCGCCACCAGCGTCACGATCGCGGGCAGCGGCGCGGCGACCACACTGCCCGCGGTCACCGTCGCGGGTGCGGCCTCGCTCACGGTCAACGCGAGCGGCAACCTCAGCCTGGCCAGCCTCGGCAGCAGCAGCACCGGCACCGTCACCCTCGGCGCGGCGGGCGCGCTGAGCGTGCCGGGCCTGTCGCTGTCGGCCGGCACGGCCAACCTCACGGCCGCGGGCGCGTTGTCGGTGGGGTCGCTCAGCCTGACGGGCGGCACGCTCAGTCTGGCGTCCACCTTCGGGGCCATCAGCCTGCCGGCCAGCCTGACGGTCAGCAATGCCGGGCTGAACATCAGCTCGCCTGCCACCACCAGTCTGACCAACTTCACCCTCACTGGCGCCAGCGCCAGCCTGGGCGGCAGCGGCACGGTGGCGGTGACGGGCGCGTTCGCGGCCAACGGCAACCTCGCCACCCTGCTCGGCAGCGGCACCCTGCTCACGCCGGCGGGATCCACCAGCAGCATCAACCTCGCGTCTGCCGGCGGTGACCTGCGCATCAGCGAGGAACGGCGCTGGCTCAACGCCGGCACCGTCACGCTGGGGGGTGACGACCGGCTGCGCTTCGAGGTCAGCACCTCCAGCGCCACGCCGGGCTCGTTCACCAACCAGGCCGGCGGCGTGTTCAACATCGACACGACGAACGCCACGCCCTTGTCGTCGTCCTTCGGTCTGCCGCAATTCACCAATGCCGGCATCCTGAACAAGAATGCCCCTGGGGCGCAGGCTTTCAGCCTGATCAGCGGCGGCTGGAACGGCAGATTCAGCAACACCGGCACCGTCAACCTCAACGCTGGCACCCTGAGCGTGCTGGCCAACGGCAGCGGCACCGACACCGGCAGCTACGCCATGGCCGCGGGAACGGCCATCGAGTTCGGCGGCGTGCGCACGCTCGCGTCGCCGCCGTCCGGCGGCGCGTCGATGGCCATCGTGGGCGTGCCCAGCGCGTCCACCAACGTCACGATCACGGGCAGCGGGGCGGCTACCGCGCTGCTGCCTACCACGGTGGCGGCAGCGTCCAGCCTCACGGTCAATGCCAGCGGCAACCTCAGCCTGCCCAGCATCACGCTCACGGCCGGCACCGCCAGCCTCGCGGCCGTCGGCGATGTGTCGGTGCCGGCCCTGAGCCTGGGCACCGGGGCGACGCTGAGCCTGAGCACCACCACTGGCGCCTTGTCCATACCGGCGAGCCTGAGCCTGGGTGCTTCGCGGCTGAACCTGAGTTCACCGGTCGAGACGGTGTTCACCAGCCTCGCGCTCAGCGGCACCACGCTGGGCGGCAGCGGCGCCGTGCGCGTGACCGGGGCCACCACGGTCGGCGGCAGCGCCAACAGCGCGCTGGCCAACACCCTGACGCTCACCACCGAGGGCACCACCACCATCGACCTGGCGTCCGCCGGGGGTGCGCTGGTGCTCAACGAAGGCGTGCACTGGATCAATGCCGGTACCGCCAACCTCAACGGCGACGACCGGTTGCTGTTCTCGACGTTGACGACCTGCTGCCTCCCCACGCGCTTCACCAACCGAGCCGGCGCCACCTTCAACCTCAACAGCAGCGCTGCCACGCCCATCGAGAACGTGGGCAGCGGGATTCCCACCTTCGCCAACCCGGGCCTGCTGCGCAAGACGGGCAGCACGACGCAGCTGATCGACCTCAACAATGGCTACACCGGCAGCCTGGCCAACGAAGGCACGTTGCGGGTCGATGCCGGCACGCTGACGCTGGACGCCGCGCTGACCCAGTCGGGCACCGTGGAGGTGGCCGCGGGCGCCACGCTGGCCACGCAGGGCGGGTTCACCAACGCCACCGGCGGCGTCATCAGCGGAGCCGGCACGCTGCGCGTGGGCGCCAGCGGCACCAACACGCTCACCAACCTGGGCACGCTGCAGCCGGGCAGCGCGTCGCTGGCGGGCACGCTGAGCGTGCAGGGCAACGTCGACTTCGGGCCCGCCAGCACGCTGGCCGTGCGCATGGGCGGCAGCATCGCGGGTGCTTCCGACCGGCTGGCCATCACGGGCAACGTGTCGATGGCCGGGCGCATCGACGCCACGCTGGCGAGCGGCTACACGCCGGCCACCGGCGACTTCGCACCCGTGCTCACCGCCACCGGCACGCGCAGCGGGCTGTTCACCGCGGTCACCGGCGCGTCGGGCCTGTCGGCCGGCTACGGCCTGGCCTCGGGAGAGGCCGTGCGGCTGATCTTCGCGGCCGGCGACGGCCTGCCGTCGCGGGTGTTCAGCAACGCCGCCGGCGACCTGGACTGGAACAACGCCGCCAACTGGGGCGGCGCGCTGCCGGGCATTGGCGACACCGCGGTGCTGAGCAGCGGCTTCTCCGTGACGCACGCGGCCGGCACCACCACGGTGGGCGGCCTGCGCGTCAATGCGACCACCGCGCTGGCCGTCACCGGCGGCAGCTTCACCGTCAGCTACGACAGCCGCATCGACGGCAGCCTGGCCGTCTCGGGCACGGGCGCGATGCGCCTGGCGGGCCCGGTCTCGGGCAGCGGCTCGCTGGCGGTGGGCAACGGGCGCACGCTCACGGTGGACGGCAGCGGCTCCATCGGCAACCTGGCGCTCGACGGCGTGCTCGGCGGCGCCGGCACGCTGCGCGTCGACGGCACGTTCACCGCCACCGGCAGCGGCGCCACCCTGGCCGGCAGCGGCACGCTGCTCACGCCGGCGGGCTCGACGAGCACCATCAACCTCAGCGGCTCCCGCGGCCGCTTCTTCATCAACGACGGCCGGCGCTGGCTCAACGCCGGCACGGCCACGCTGGGCGGCGACGACCGGCTCTACTTCAGCTACACCGGGCCCTCGGGCCAGGCGCCGACCTTCGTCAACGAGCTCGGCGGGGTGTTCAACCTGACCAGCACGGATGCCCAGCCGGTGTGGATGGACGGCGGCGTCACTCCGGTGTTCACGAATGCCGGCACGCTGAACAAGAACGCGCCCGGCACGCAGACGCTGGGCCTGGTCAACGGCAGCTGGGTCGGCACCTTCTCCAACACCGGCACCGTCAACGTCAACGCCGACACCCTGGCGCTCAACGCCAGCGGCACCGACACCGGCACCTACCAGCTGGCCGCGAAAACGGGGCTGGCCTTCGGCGGCGGAACCCGCACGCTGCCGGGCTCGGCGCTGGTGATGGCCATCGGCTCGCAGCTGCTGGCCAGCGGCGGGCAGACCACGCTGGCACTGACGGGTGCGGCCACCCTGCCGCCCCTGACGGTCAGCGGCGGCGTGTTCGACGTCACCACCACCGGCTCGCTCACCGCGACCGGCTACGTGCTCACCGGCGGCACGCTGAACCTCGGCTCGCCGGGGCGCCCGCTCTCGCTTGGCACCAGCGACCTGGCGCTGAGCGCCGGCACCCTGGGGCTGAACAGCGACATCACGCTGAACAGCCTGAGCCTGCAGAGTGCCACGCTGGCCGGCTCGGGCACGGTCACGGTGACCGGAGCCTTCACCACTGGGGGCAACGTTGCCGGCCTGGCCGGCACGGGGGTGCTGCGCACGCAGGGTGCTTCCACCGTGGAGTTCCCCGTCGCGGGCGCGCAGCTGCGCCTGGAGGGCGAGCGCCGCTGGCACAACAGCGGCACGCTAACGCTGGGCGGCGACGACAGCCTGTTCTTCACGGGCACCCCCACATTGGTCAACGAGGCCGGCGCCACGCTGGTGCTGGCCGGCTCCTCCAGCGCGCCGGTGGGTTCGAGCAACGGCACCTTGACGCTCCGCAACGCCGGCACGATCAGCAAGACGTCCGCGGCGGCGCAGACCATCCTCGCGTCGAGCAACTTCGGACAGGGCACCTTCGAGAACACTGGCGTGGTGAGTGTGCAGTCGGGCACGCTGGCCATCGCGGGCGGCGGCAGCGACACCGGACGCTACGAGGTCGCCGCCGGCGCCGGCCTGCAGTTCGCCGGCGGCACGCGCACGCTGTCGCCCGCCAGCAACCCCGTGGGCGGCGGCACTCTGCGGGTCAGCGGCGGCACCGTGACGCTGTCCAGCGTCGGCAGCCTGTCGCTGCTGCCGCTGACGATCACCTCGGGCAGCCTCGTCGTCGACAGCGGGGGTGCGCTGACCCTGCCGAGCGTGACGGCCAGCGGCGGCAGCTTCACGGCCATTTCGGCGGGCACCACGACGATCGGCAGCCTCGGCAACAGCAGCACGGGCGAACTCAGCTTCACCGGCGACCCCGTGGTCGTGAACTCGCTGTCGCTGACCGGCGGCACCACCACGCTGCAGACGCGCGTGACGGCGCTGACACTGCCCTCGAATCTGACGATCCAGGGCGCGAGGCTCAACCTCAGTGCCCGCGAGACCACCCGACTCAGCACGCTCACGATGTCCGGCAACGGCCCCATCCTGGGCGGCAGCGGCACCGTGGAGGTGACCGGCACCTTCACCGCCAGCGGCAGTTCTGCCGACCTGCGCGACACCGGCACGCTGGTCACGCCGGCGGGCTCCACGAGCAACCTGAACCTCAGCTCGGCCGGCGGCAGCTTTGCCATCCGCGACAAACGGCGCTGGCTCAACGCCGGCACCGTCAACCTTCAGGGCGACGACCGGCTGCTGTTCTCGTCCGTCGGCTTCGCCCCCGACCCGACGCCCACCTTCGTGAACGAGCCGGGCGGGGTCTTCAACCTCGCGAGCACCCACGCCACGCCGGTGGCGACGGACTGCTGCGTGGCCGCGGTGTTCAGCAACGCCGGCACCCTGAACAAGACGGCCGCCGGCACGCAGTCGCTGAGCCTACCCGTCAGCGGCCTCGGCAGCTTCAGCAACACCGGAACCATGAACGTCGGCGCCGGCTCGCTGCGGCTGCTGGGCAACGGCAACGACACCGGCGTCTACGCGCTGTCGGCCGGCACCGGCATCGAGTTCGCCGGCGGCACGCGCACGCTGGCGGCGGCGTCCAACCCCGTGGGCGGCAGCAGCATGGCCGTGACGGGCGTCGGCACGCAGGTCACGCTCACTGGCGCGGGTTCCACGACGCTGCTGCCCCTGAGCGTCGGCGCCGGCGGAGTGCTCACCATCAACAGCCCCGGCGACGTCGCCATCGGCGGCAGCCTGTCCGTGTCGGGTGGCAGCGGCAGCAGCCTCACCGTCAACGGCAGCGGGGGCTTCAGCGTCCCGGTGGCCAGCGTCTCGCAGGGCTCGCTGCTCGTGACCACCGCGGGCAACATCGCCCTGCCGTCACTGACGCTGGGCACCGGCGGCGTGGCCTGGCTCGATTCGAAGCTCGGCGCCATCACGCTGCCCTCGAGCCTGACGGTCACCGATGCCCACCTGCGCCTGAGCTCGCCGGTGACCACCGCGCTGACCAACCTCACGCTCACCGGCAGCAACCCCATCCTGGGCGGCAGCGGCACCGTGCAGGTCACCGGCAGCTTCACGGCCAGCGGTGCCTCGGCCCAGCTCCAGGGCAGCGGCACGCTGATCACGCCCGCCGGCTCCACGAGCAGCGTCAACCTCAGCGCGGCGGCGGGCAGCCTGGCCATCACCGACAGCCGGCGCTGGCTCAACGCCGGCGTCGTCACCCTGGGCGGCGACGACCAGCTGCGCTTTTCCTTCATCACCACCTCGGGCCAGGCGCCCACCTTCGTGAACCAGGCCGGCGGGGTGTTCAACCTGACGAGCACGCACGCCACGCCGGTGGCGATGGACTGCTGCATCGGGCCGGTGTTCACCAACGCCGGCACCTTCAACAAGCAGGCCCCGGGCGCGCAGGCGCTGAACCTCGTCAACGGCGGCTGGGTCGGCAATTTCAGCAACACCGGCACCCTGAACATCAATGCCGGCTCGCTGAGCGTGTCCGGCAACGGCGCCGACACCGGCGTCTACGCCTTGGCCGCCGGCACGGGCCTGTCGTTCACGGGCGGCACGCGCAGCCTGGCCTCGGCGTCCAACCCCGCCGGAGGCGCGAGCCTGGGCATCGCCGGTGCGACGGTCACGCTGCAGGCCAGCGGCGCGACGACGGCGCTGCTGCCCACGACGGTGTCCTCGGGTTCTCTCACGGTGAACGCGGCGGGCAGCCTGAGCGTGCCCAGCCTCACGGTGTCGGGAGGTACCACGAGCCTGGCGGCCTTCGGAGACCTGGACGTTCCCGTGCTGAGCCTGGCCGGCGCCACGCTGAGCCTGGGCTCGACGCTGGGTGCGGTGACGCTGCCGGCCACGCTGACCTTGAACAACGCGACGCTGGGCATCAGCGCGCCCGTTGCCACCAGCTTCACGAATCTCACGCTCACGGGCGCGAACCCCGTGCTCGAAGGCAGCGGCGCGGTGACGGTGACGGGGGCGTTCACCGCCAATGGCCAGGCGGCCACTTTGCGCGGCAGTGGCACCCTCGTCACTCCAGCGGGCTCCACCAGCAGCATCGGCCTGAGCTCGGCAGGCGGCAGCTTTGACATTCGCGACACCCGACGCTGGCTCAACGCCGGCGTCGTCACCCTCGGCGGCGACGATCGGCTGTTCTTCTCGTACACCAGCCTATCGGGCGTGACGCCCACCTTCGTGAACCAAGCCGGCGGGGT
>JBILSW010000188.1:0-5906 GCA_044371895.1 Rubrivivax sp. | reverse complement strand
GCCGGGGGCAGCGCCAGCGTGGCCTTTGGGGCCAGGTTCTACGACGACGTGCAGGCCCAACTGGATAGCGATCGCAGCTTCAGTCCCTGACGCCCTCACGCACGATGTCCCTGCCTTGGAGCAAAGTCGACCAGATCCAATCGGGTCTGGTCACAAACGAAGACCATGTGCTGAAGGTGCAGCGCGAAGCGATTCCCATCGTCTTCGTGCCCGGGATCATGGGCAGCCGGCTGCGCTTGGCCGGTACGGACGGCAAGGGCAGGACCGGCAAGCTGCCGAACCTGCGCTGGGACACAGATACCGGCTGGCTATTGAAGAACCTGCTGTTCAAGGATGCCGCGGCGCGCAAGGCGCTGGTCATCGGTGAGGCCTTCGACCCCGAGTACCTTGAGCCTGACTTCGAGCAGCCGGTGGGTAACGGCTTCAGTACCGTGATCCGCAAGTACGACCAGTTGCTGAACGCACTGATGGCGCACGACTGGAGGGCGCTCAACAAGCTATTCGTCTTCTCGGTGCACGCCCATGGCTACAACTGGACCGGCGACGCCAGCGCGGCCGGTGCCAAGCTCGCAGCGCGTATCGCAGAGATCAAGCAGGAAGCCACAGACGCCGTTGGGCGTTGCGAAGGCGTCATCTTGGTCACTCACTCGATGGGTGGGCTCGTCGCGCGCGCCGCCTGCTCGCTGCACGGCGCCGAAGGCAGTGTGCTGGGCGTGGTCCACGGTGTGCAGCCCGCGTGGGGATCGCCAGCGGCGTACTGGCGGATCAAGGCTGGCTTCGAAGGCGGTAGCTTTGAAGCGTGGCTGACGTCGGTCATTCTTGGCGGCGACGGACGGCGGACGACCGTGATCCTGGGCAATAGCATCGGCGGGCTCGAATTGCTGCCCAACAAGCATTACGTTCTGAACGATGGAAGGACGAAGCAATGGCTTACGGCCAAGGGCCCCGATGGCAGCGACCTGTTCGTGCCGAAGCCGCAAAGCGGCAACCCGTATGAGGACATCTACCGGATTCCTGCCGAAACCGAGAAGCCGGAAACTGGCAATCCCAGCACCAACACTTGGTGGGGATTGGTCGACCCCGACCTGCTGCGCCCGGGCGAGCTGAAGCCGAAAGACGACGACAACGCAATCGACGCCGTGATAGGGGAAGCTGTGCCGCCGGCCTGGTTCTCGTATCTCGCGCTGCTGGCGCAGGCAGAGGCCTTCCACGACACGCTGGGGACGTACACACACCCGAACACGCGCTACCTCTGGGGCACTGGGCACAAGACCGCCGAGAGCGTCCACTTCAAGGCCGAGAGCAACTGGGTGCGCTCCGATCCCTATCCATCGCGTGGCTTCCGCGGCTTCTACCGCAACACCGCCGGCGAGCACATGCAGGCAGGGCTGCAAGACCCCGCCGGTGACGGCGATGCCACGGTGCCGGTGTCCTCGGCCACCTTCGCGGGAGCCGATGTCGACCTGGCAACCAGCACGCCTGACCCCGCCGGCCTGAACGTCGAACACCAGCCGGCCTACGACAGCCCACAGGCGCAGAAGTTCGTCTTCGCCGCGATCACGGCCATGCTGGCCGATCGTTTCGACGCCGAACGCGGGTGACGACGGTGCAACGCCGTGCCATCCTCGCCACCGCCGCCTTGTTGCTCGCGCCCCGGGCGCAGGCCGGCGCGCCCCCCACCGCCCGGAGTGATGCCATGGACCCGACTCCGAACGCGATCTGCATCGGCCGATTCAGCCTGAGCCCGCCACCCGGCTGGGTGCTGCAGGCGCGCACCCAGAAGATGTACCTCACCGACTTGGACGACGCGCCGCCGCCGCCCGCCCCTGGCAGCAGCGATCCGGTGCTGGACCGGCTTCGCCAGGGTTTGCCGTCGAAGACGCCGCTGATCCGCCGCTTCGAACTGGACGGCGTGGGCCCGGCCGCCTGGTTCGGCCTGGGCAGTGCCGACAGCTTCGACCGCCGCCTCGTCGTCCTGTCAGGGCCGCTGCGCATGCAGTTGCTCAGCGGCAAAGGGCGCGAGGCGCCTGCCGAACGGGCCATGCGCATGATCGCCCCCGGTTACCGTGCAGGCGCACGCACGGGCTTCTGCCTGGCACGCGGCGCGATGCACCTGGAGCCGAGCCGCAACGAGAGCACCTCGCTCACCCTGGCGGCCCAGGCGTGGCCCGACACGCTGTTTTCGCTGCAGACACGCACGGTCGACAAGCCAGACGAGACGCATCCGCTGGCCCAGCCGGAGGCCGAGCTGTCCGGCATGGCCGGCAGCGGCGTCTCCGTGAACCTGTCGTCGCAGTCGGCGCGCACCGTGGCCGGGCTGGCCGGCCGCGAGTTGCGCGGCCAGATGCGTGCCTCGGCAACGGCGGCACCTTTCCGCCTGTACCGCTTCTTCCATCCCGGCGTCGGCCGCCAGTCCGGCGCACCGCTGATGACGCTGGAGCTCGACGGGCCGGCCACCGAAGGGGCCGCCCTCGACCAGGCCTGGAACGCGCTGCTCGATTCGCTGCGGCCTTTGCCACTGCGCTGACGGAAAGCATCGCGGCCATGCTGACGATCCGCCGCAGCCAACTGGCGATGCTGGGCGCCGCAATGCTGCAGCGATTCATCGATGATGAGACTCAGCGCGTCGCCACGGCATTGGGGCTGCCGGCCGACTCAGCGCTTCGCGAACGTGTCGGCGGCGCCGTTTCCGCGGCCCGTGCCGACGGGCTGGACCGCGTCGACGAGGTGCGTGGCCGCGTGAACGAACTTCTCGGGCTGGACTCTCAGTCCGCAGCCTGAAGCGGCAACGTCGCCAACTGCAGCCGACCCTGCTGCAGCGCGAAGCTGCTGCAGGCGCGGCCCTGCTCCGCCTCGCAGACATAGGCCTGCACACCGGCCAACAACTGGTGCAGCTGTTCGGTGTCGCAGATGGGCATGAACATCGCAAACACCCGCGGGTCGTAAAAGCGAAACAGCAGACGTCGCCCGTCCTCGTCCTGCACCCTGAGCAACTTGCGCAGATTGCTCCGCAGCGCGGCCGGGTCGGCGATCCTGACGAAGATGCCCCATGCCCTGCCCCATCCTTCGTCTAGCAGGCGCTGAGTGAAGTGATGCCCCGGCACCAGCTCAACGATATGCGGCGCCACCAACTCCAGCTCGCGTGGCAGCTTGCCGCTGTACAGGCAGAGGAACTCCAGCCGTGACTCCAGCAGCAGTCGGTAGATCGCCGGGTCGCGCGCGCAGTCCAGCACCGCCCAGACGCTGGCGTGCCGCGCCTGCCCCGGCGGCCAGAGCATGTCCAGGACCTGCTGGCGAAGTTCGGGGGTCATGCGGTGGCAGCCTGCCCGCCCTTCGGCGCGGCGCGGGTGCACTCCTCGCAGAACGGCACGCCGTCCCGCGCTGCCTGCACCAGCACGGCGGCCATGGCGGCGGCGTCGAGCGCGGGTGCGAAGGTGGTCGCTGGCGCGGCAGCGGGCGCTGCGGCCGGTGCCGGATTGCGCCGCGGCGATGCGGGGGGTGGTGATGCTGCCGGCGGACCGGCGAGCCGCACCAGCGGCAGCAGCCTTGGCGGGCCCTGCGCCGGCCTGTCCAGCTTCGCGCCGGGATCGCGCAAGCACAGAGCCGCGATCTCGTGCCCGTCCAGCCGCCAGGCCTCGGCATTGAGGGCCAGGGCCGCCGCCTCGCCGCGGCGCGCATGGCACCAGGCCGGATCTGCCCGCTGGGCGGCGTCCAGACCGGGAGCCGCGCCGTCGACGTCGGCTGAAGGGAAGTCGGCAGCTTGCATCGCGAAGAGGTCAGTTCAGCGGAGTTGCCGCGCAGAGGGCCACAGGAGTAGACAACACTCGGCGTGCAAGGCGATCACGCCAACCCAACCTCGTTCGCGGCCTTGCTCTCGGTGCCTGCGAAGAAGCCCTTCTTCGAGTCTCGAACACGGCAAGACCCAGCGCATAGGGCCGCGAAGACCGCTTGTTGCAGGTGCGCGGATTCTTGATGTCGACGCCCAGCACGCCCTTTTCCAGGCCCAGCCGATTCCCCGGTGCCGGGGTCAGGGGAAATGGACAGCCTAACCGCAATTTCGGACCCCGCACTCGAGCACCTGCGCGTCGAAACGCTCCATTGCATGGGCGATGCCCGTGGGTTGCTGCGCGCAAGCTTCGACGCCGCGATGGTTCAGTTCGCTTCCGTCGCCGCGCGAGGCGACATGGCAGTCGACAGCAGGGCACCCGATCCGCAACAGACGGCGCATGACGGTAGGCGACGACGATGTCAGGGGAAGCGGAAGACCTGAACCCATGCTGCTGTAGCCGAAATCCGTTGAAGTCCGTGGGCTTCGCTCGGCGGCGGCTCACATGTCGCCGAGCTGCGCGCCGAGCACGGTGTTCGGTGCCACGAAGTCCACGCCGCCGTCGATCAGGATCAGCGCATAGGCCAGACGGCTGACGCGCTTGTTGCCATCGGTGAAGGCCTGCGACGTCATGATCGCAGCATAGAAGTACAAGGCCCAGTCGTACCACGCCGCGTTGCCCTGTGCCGGCTGGGCGACGGTCGCGAAATCGCCGATGACGCGCTTGACGATGTGCGTGCCGGCCAGCGACGACGGGTACTTCGTCGGCTGCATGATGTTCACCGAACGGTACGCCGGGGCGCCGGCGACAAGCTTGCGCCAAATGGCGTTCAGCGTCTCCATCTGGCGTATCGGGAAGGCGGTGTTGCTCGTCGTGTGTGCAGTGAAAGCCTGACGGTAGACGGACTTCACGTCGTCGGCCACGCCCGGG
The DNA here is from genome assembly GCA_044371895.1 of Rubrivivax sp. Classification (GTDB taxonomy): domain Bacteria; phylum Pseudomonadota; class Gammaproteobacteria; order Burkholderiales; family Burkholderiaceae_C; genus Rubrivivax. The sequence goes on along the minus strand of JBILSW010000188.1, from coordinate 1,149 downwards.
TTGCCGACGGCCCAGGCCAGGGCCTTGTTCGTATTGATGGCGCGCGGCGGCTTCGGCGGCACGGGTGGGGCGCCCACCGCCTGCACACGCGGCGCCGGCGCAACGTAGTAGTTGGCCTCAAGCTCGGTGTTGGCGTTCAGACGCGCCCGCAAGGCGCCACTGAGCGCGTCGTTCTTCAGGTTGCCGATGTAGGTTTCGCGCGCGGTGGTCTTCGCGACATCCTGGCGCAACTGCTCCGACAGGAAGGTGTCGAAGGTGCCCATGTCGCCGGGATTGATCTTCAACAGTGAATTGCCGACGGCCACGCGGTTGTAGTCGGCCGCCGTTGCAGGCCCCCAGACGCCCGGCGGAACCATCATGCGCAGGTTGCGGTCGTACAGCGCCTGCAGGTTGAGCAGCGCGTGCCGGCGCGCGAACATCGCCTGAAAGGCGCCGTAGTTCGGGTCACCCTCGGCCTTGCTGATGTACTCATTCAGCGTCATCGCCTGCGGAGTTGCCGGCGCCTGCTTCTTGGAGGAAAAGAGTGCCATGGTGAGTTCGGTTGAAAGCGCGCTTTGTGGGTAGCGCAAAGTCGCCGCCGGTTCGTTGCGACGCAGACTCCGATTCAGGTCAGCCGTCCCCGTGCGGGCCATCCTTGGAAGCCACTCGCAGCACTCCAGCCTGCGCGGCGAAGGGCTTCGCACAGTCCGCATGCTCGCACAACGAACGGTAGCTGTCTGCATCGGTGACCGCAAGTTGCGGAGCGTCTGCCACCAGGACCGCGCGTGACCTTCTTGCTGGTGAGCATGCCCCGCGGCATGCCCCTGGGTGTCAGCCAACCATCGCCTGGCTTCACACCAACTGGGGTGAGCAACTCGGAACGCGCTTGCTGTCGTAGGCGATGTGAGCGGATGCATTCTCTTGCTGGTCTACGCTCTTTGCCAAGGCTCGAACGCCTGCGCGACCGGCAGCTCGCCCAGTTTCTTCTCGAAACGGGCCTCGATGCCATGGTCGCCCCGCTTCAAGCGCTGGACGCGCACGGCGTGAACTCGCAGCGCATCCGTCGTTTTCCCGCCGTGGCGGGGGTGTACTACACGATGGCGCTGAGCCTGTATCCGGAGGCCGCCTACGAAGAGGTGTTCTCGGTTGTCGCGCAGGGCCTGGCCTGGG
>JBILSW010000186.1:0-5934 GCA_044371895.1 Rubrivivax sp. | reverse complement strand
CCTTCGACATCGCCGAGATGCGCGCAGCCTACGCGCAGCAGGGCCGGGTGGAGAACTTCCGCCGCGTGCGCGAGCGCATCCCTCACAGCGCCATCTGGGACGACCACGACTACGGCCTCAACGACGGCGGCGCGGAGTTCCCGCACAAGCAGTCCAGCAAGGATGCCTTCTGCGACTTCTGGGCCGTACCGGCCGCCGACGAGCGCCGCGCGCGCGAGGGCCTGCACCACGCCGCCTGGGTGCGCCATGGCGGGCGGCACGTGCAGCTGATCGTGCTGGACACCCGCTGGTGGCGCAGCGCGCTCAGGCCGACCGACCAGCGCGGCGCGCCCGGCAGGGAGCGCTACCTGCCCGACGTCGACCCGGCGAAGACGATGCTGGGCGAGGTGCAGTGGGCCTGGCTGGCCGACCGCCTGCGCGAACCCGCCGACGGCCACGTGGTGGTCAGCAGCATCCAGCTGCTGGCCGAGGGCCACGGCTGGGAGCGCTGGGGCAACCTGCCGCTGGAGCGCGAGCGCTTCTTCCGCACGGTGCGCGACAGCCGCGCGCGCGGCGTGGTGCTGGTCTCGGGCGACCGCCACATCGGCGGCCTGTACCACCACCCCGGCCCCGAGGGCGGCCGGCCGCTGTGGGAGCTGACCTCCAGCGGGGTCACCCACCCCTGGACGGCTGCCGACGAGCCCGGTCCCAACCGCCTGGGCGCGCTGGTGCGCGAGCCGCATTGGGGCCTGATCACTTTCGACTTCGCCGCCGCGTCGCTGACGCTGTCGCTGCGCGGCCAGGCCAACCAGGTGCTGCACGAGCACACCGTGCCGCTGGCCAACCTGTAACCTGCCTGACGATCACCATGACCGACACCAAGCCCTTCCGCATCCTCGGCATCCAGCAAATCGCCATCGGCGGCCCCGACAAGCAACGCCTGAAGTCGCTGTGGGTCGACGTGCTGGGGTTACAGGTCAAGAGCTCGTTCGTGAGCGAGCGCGAGAACGTCGACGAGGACATCTGCGAACTCGGCCGCGGCCCCGCCGCCATCGAGGTGGACCTGATGCAGCCGCTGGATCCCGACCGGAAGCCCGCCGTGCACGCCACGCCGCTCAACCACGTGGGCCTGTGGGTCGACGACCTGCCGGCCGCCGTGGCCTGGATGACGGCGCACGGCGTGCGCTTCGCGACCGGCGGCATCCGCCAGGGCGCGGCCGGCCACGACATCTGCTTCATCCACCCCAGGGGCAACGAGGAGTTCCCGCTGGGCGGGGAGGGCGTGCTGATCGAGCTGGTGCAGGCGCCGCCGGCGGTGTTGGCCGCGCTTGGCTGAAGCCTCGCGCAGGGCCCACCCCGGTGGGCCTAAGCCTCACGCGGTGCGGTGCGATGGGTGTGCTGGCTAAAGTGCTGACCCAGGGCCGGAACAGGCCCGTTGCGGAGTGCCCACCATGAACATCCAGTCCCTCCTGAACCAGCTGCTCGGCGGCGGCGCGTCGCACGGCGGACTGCCCACGCACCACGGCAGCCAGCCGGCGCGCGGCGGCAGCGACCTCGGCAAGTACCTCGTCGGCGGCGCCGCCGGCGGCGCCCCGGGCCAGCGGCTGGGCAGCCGGCGCGGCCGCCCCGGGGGCGGCGCCGCGGGCGGCGCCCGGGGCGTGCTGCTGGGCACCTGGCGCGGCCGCAGCGTGGGCGGCAAGGCGCTCAAGTACGGCAGCGTCGCGGCCGTCGGCGCGCTGGCCTGGAAGCTCTACCAGGACCACCAAGCCAAGCAGCACGCGCAGCAGGCCATGCCCCAGGGCCGTCCGATGACCGGCAGCGTGCCCGTACCCGGCTACGTGCCGCCGGCGCAGACCGGCTTTGCGGCGCTGCCGGCGCCGCAGATGGAGCTGCACGCCCAAGCCATGCTCAAGGCCGCCGCCAAGAGCGACGGCCACCTCGATGCCCGCGAGCGCGAGCTGCTGCAGGGCGAGATGGCGCGGCTGAACGCCGATGCCGAGAGCCGCGCGTGGTTCGAGGCCGAGCTGGCCAAGCCGGTGGAGCCGGCCGAGGTGGCCGCCTGCGCCACGTCTCCCGAGATGGCGGCCGAGGTCTACCTGGCCAGCCTGCTGGTGGTGGACGAGACCACCACGATGGAGCGCGCCTACCTCGACGAGCTGGCGCGCCGGCTTCGGCTGGACCCGGGCCTGAAGGCGGACCTGGAGGCGCGCGCCGCGCAGGCCTGACCGCGCGCGGCGACCATCAGCGGCCGCGAGGGCGGCCGACTGCGCGGCTGAAGGCGGGCGGCCAATGGCACCGGTGTTCGCCCGCCGCGAAGGCTGGATTGACAATCCACGGCATCCGCCGCCTTCGGCGAAGGCTTAAGGTTGCGCCTTTGCGTCTGGACCTCACCACCCTCAACCTCGTGCTGGCCATCGCCGACACCCGCAGCATCACCCGCGGCGCCGAGCGCGAGCACCTGGCGCTGGCGGCGGCGAGCAAGCGCGTCTCCGATCTCGAGGCGCGCTTCGGAGTGCAGCTCTTCGAGCGCCGCGCCCGTGGCGTGGAGCCCACCGAGGCCGGACGCGCGCTGGTGCGGCACATCCGCTCGCTGCACGCCAACCTGCACGCGCTGGAAAGCGAGGTCGTGGAGTTCAGCCGCGGCATCAAGGGCCACCTGCGCATCGTGGCCAACGCCAGTGCCATCAGCGAGTGCCTGCCGCCGGCGCTGGCGGCGTTCTCCAGCGCCCACCCGCAGATCCGCATCAGCCTGGAGGAAGAGTCCAGCGCCGAGGTGCAGGCAGCGGTGGCCGAAGGGCGCGCCGACGTCGGCGTATTCGTGCCGCCGCTGCTGGACAACCGCCTCGACACACTGGCCTGGCAGCAGGGAGAGCTGGCCGTGATGGTGCCGGCGAAGCACGCGCTCGCGCGGCGAAAGAGCGTGCGCTTCGAGCAGCTGCTCGACCACGACATCGTCGGACTGCACCACGGCGCCGCCGCGCAGGAGCTGATGCGCGCCGAGGCCGAGGGCGCCGGCCGGCCGCTGAAGGCGCGTCTTTCGGTGCGCGGCTTCGACGCCATCGCGCAGCTCGTCGAGGCCGGCCTGGGCGTGGCCGTGATGCCCGCCGCCACCGCCGCCCGCCTGGCACGGCTGCACGACGTGAAGGTGCTGGCGCTGGCCGAGCCCTGGGCGCACCGCGAGTACCGCCTCGCCGTGCGCCGACAGGAGGTGCTGCCTGCCGTGGTGCAGCGCTTCGTCGACGCCCTCACCGCATCGCCCGAGAACCCCGGAGACACACCATGACCATCGCAGCCCGCACGCTGTACGACAAGCTCTGGGACGAGCACGTCGTGCACACCGAGGACGACGGCACCGCCGTGCTGTACATCGACCGCCACCTCGTGCACGAGGTGACCAGCCCGCAGGCCTTCGAGGGCCTGCGCCTGGCGGGTCGCAAGGTCTGGCGCGTCAGCAGCGTGGTGGCCACGGCCGACCACAACACGCCGACGCACGGCTGGGAGCGCGGCTACGACGGCATCGAGGACCCCACCAGCAAGGCGCAGGTGTTGGCGCTGGACGCCAACATCCGGGCCTTCGGCGCGGCTGCGTACTTTCCGTTCCTCGACAAGCGGCAGGGCATCGTGCACGTCATCGGCCCCGAGAACGGCGCCACGCTGCCGGGCATGACGGTGGTCTGCGGCGACAGCCACACCAGCACGCACGGCGCCTTCGGCGCGCTGGCGCACGGCATCGGCACCAGTGAGGTCGAGCACGTGCTGGCCACGCAGACGCTGCTGGCCAAGAAGGCGAAGAACATGCTCGTCAAGGTCGAGGGCACGCTCGGCCGCGGCGTCACGGCGAAAGACGTGGTGCTGGCCATCATCGGCCGCATCGGCACCGCCGGTGGCACGGGCTACACCATCGAGTTCGGCGGCAGCGCCATCCGCGCGCTCAGCATGGAAGGCCGCATGACGCTGTGCAACATGGCCATCGAGGCCGGTGCGCGCGCCGGGCTGGTGGCGGTGGACGAGAAGACCATCGAGTACGTGAAGGGCCGCCCTTTCGCGCCCGCGGGCCTGGCCTTCGAGCAGGCCGCTGCCTACTGGCGCACGCTGCAGTCCGACCCCGGTGCGCACTTCGACGCCGTGGTGGAGCTGGACGCCGCGCAGATCCTGCCGCAGGTGACCTGGGGCACTAGCCCCGAGATGGTGCTGCCGGTGGACGGCCGCGTGCCCGACCCCGACGAGGAAAAGGATGCCGTCAAGCGCGGTGCCATCGAACGCGCGCTGCAGTACATGGGTCTGCAGCCGAACAAGGCGCTCACCGACATCACGGTCGACAAGGTGTTCATCGGCAGCTGCACCAACAGCCGCATCGAGGATCTGCGCGAGGCTGCGGCGATGGTCCGGCGCCTGGGCCAGAAGGTGGCCGCCAACGTGAAGGTTGCGATGGTCGTGCCCGGTTCCGGCCAGGTGAAGGCGCAGGCCGAGGCCGAGGGCCTGCACGAGGTGTTCAGGGCCGCCGGTTTCCAGTGGCGCGAGCCGGGCTGCAGCATGTGCCTGGCGATGAACGCGGATCGCCTGGAGCCCGGCGAGCGCTGCGCCAGCACCAGCAACCGCAACTTCGAGGGCCGGCAGGGCGCCGGCGGCCGCACGCACCTGGTGAGCCCGGCCATGGCCGCGGCGGCCGCGGTGCACGGCCACTTCGTCGACGTGCGCCGATTCGTCTAGCCCCTTTCCGTTCAGGCTGAGCCCTTCGACAAGCTCTGGGCGAACGGTGATTGATGTCCGTGACTGATGTCCGTTCGGGCTGAGCCTGTCGAAGCCCTGGTGAATGACAACCCGCTTCGCCAGGCTCGGCCCGAACGGAAGACCGAGAGGAGAACCCCATGCAAGCCTTCACCCTCCACACCGGCCTCGTGGCCCCGATGGACCGCGTCAACGTCGACACCGACGCCATCATCCCCAAGCAGTTCCTCAAGAGCATCGCGCGCAGCGGCTTCGGCCCCAACCTGTTCGACGAGTGGCGCTACCTCGACAAGGGTGAGCCCGGGCAGGACCCGGCCCTGCGCAGGCCCAACCCCGACTTCGTGCTCAACCAGCCGCGCTACGCCGGCGCCAGCGTGCTGCTGTGTCGCCAGAACTTCGGCTGCGGCTCCAGCCGCGAGCACGCGCCGTGGGCGCTGGAGCAGTACGGCTTCCGCGCGCTGATCGCGCCGAGCTTCGCCGACATCTTCTTCAACAACTGCTTCAAGAACGGCATCCTGCCCATCGTGCTGCCGGAAGGCCAGGTGAGCCGCCTCTTCGACGAAGTGGCGGCCTTCACGGGCTACCGGCTCACGGTGGACCTGCTGCGGCAGGTGGTGGTCAAGCCCGACGGCGAGGAGCTGCCTTTCGAGGTGCAGGCCTTCCGCAAGTACTGCCTCGTGGGCGGCTTCGACGACATCGGGCTGACGCTGCGGCACGCCGACAAGATCCGCGCCTTCGAGGCCGAGCGCCTGGCGAAGATGCCGTGGCTCGCGAAGACACAACTGGGTTGAGAGGAGAACGCCCCATGAAGATCGCCATCCTGCCCGGTGACGGCATCGGCACCGAGATCGTCGAGCAGGCCGTGCGCGTGCTGAACGCGCTGGACCTGCGCTTCGAGAGCGAGACCGCGCTCGTCGGCGGCGCCGCCTGCGAGGCCCACGGCCACCCGCTGCCCGACAGCACGCTCAAGCTGGCCAAAGAGGCCGACGCCATCCTCTTCGGCGCCGTGGGCGACTGGAAATACGACAAGCTCGAGCGCCAGTATCGCCCCGAGCAGGCCATCCTGGGCCTGCGCAAGCATCTGGGCCTGTTCGCCAACTTCCGGCCGGCGCGGTGCTACGAGCAGCTGACGCACGCCTCCAGCCTGAAGCCCGAGCTGGTCGCGGGCCTGGACATCCTCATCATCCGCGAGCTCACCGGCGACATCTACTTCGGCCAGCCGCGCGG
>JBILSW010000185.1:0-5948 GCA_044371895.1 Rubrivivax sp. | reverse complement strand
CCAGCCTGACGGCCTCCAGCTTGAACTCCTGCGTGTATTGACCACGCACCTGCTTGTTACTCATCTCGTAGCTCCTGTCTCTGATTCCATCATCAGCCAAGAACTACGTTTTTCGGGGGCAAGGTCAGTCGTCGTCCATCGCTCGGTGGGAACGGCCCGGATCGGGAGGTCGAATGCGTCAAGCAGCAACTGGCTGTAGCGGTGCCACGAGGGCGAGTTGTCTTGGGTCGTCACGGGTGGTCCACGTCGGCATCTTCAGGCTCTCATCCGATCGGGAATTCAGATTCGGATGTTCGGATACGGCGACCAGGAGCCCGCCCCGGTCCCCGCCGTGCTTCTCGCGATCTGGGGCTTCCCGGTCGATGCTGCGGGCCCATGTGCTCTTCGAGAGGCCGCAGCGATGGGCTGAGCGGGTCAGTCCGGTCAGCCTGGCAGCCCGCGCCGGATGCGCGCACTCTCTGCCGCCGCCGCCTCGTTGAGCTGCAGCCCGCGCGAGCCGGCGAGCTTGCGCCGAAGGTGCTCGGCCACGGTAACGGGCTCTAGCGAGGCGCCGGCCTCGCCGCGGCAGGTGGGCAGCGTGTCGATAACCGCGTCGGCATTGCCGTCGTGGAAGAAGGCGGCGGAGCGGCGGCGCACCACGCGGCCATCGGCGCCCAGCGGCGGCAGCACCCGATGCAGGCTTGAGGTCCAGCGCCCGCCGGTCCAGCGCGCCGTCAGGTCGCCGAGGTTGATCATCAGCGCGCCGGGCTGCGGGTTGGCGTCGATCCAGCGCCCATCGGGCGCCTGCACCTGCAGGCCAGGCGACACCGGGTCGGCCCACAGCACGGTGACGATGCCGTAGTCGGTGTGTGCGCCCATGCCCAGCTGCTGGGGCTCGACGCGCTCGACGCCCTCGGGCAGCGCGTAGTGGTTCAGGCGCAGCACGTCGATGGAGTGGTCCTCGAAGGCTTCAAAGTGGCCTTCGGGCAGGCCGAGCGCCAGCGCGAACAGGCGCGTGAGTCGCCGCGCCAGGCGCCCGGCTTCGTCGAACCAGGCCTGCGCCGCCGGCCTGAAGCCGGGAACGTCGTCGGGCCAGATGTTCTCGGCATAGGTGACGGGGTCGAGCCCGAGCTGCGGGAAGTCGCTGCCCGCGGCCCCGACGTTGAAGGCCTCGAACAGGTCGGCGGCCGAGGCCACGCCCGCGCTGTAGCTCAGCCGCTCCGACAGCGGGCTCGTGTAGCCCCGGTTGATGGCCGGCGATGGCGGGCGCCAGCGCTGCTTGGCGGCCAGGGGTTGCGCGAAGAAGTCGTCCATCGCGCGCTGCAGGCCGTGCAGCACGGCGTCGGGGATGCCGTGGCCGACGACCTGCATGAAGCCTAGGTGGCGCGCCGCGTCGTCGACTTCGCGCAGCAGGGCCGGGTTGTCGCCATCGGCGCGGGGCCCGTAGGTGGAAAGGTCGATGGTGGGGATCACGCGTGGTCTGCCTGGCGAACATGCCGGTTCTTGCCTGCAACGGACTGTAGGGCAGGGCGGCGACGGTCCTGGCCCGCCCGGCAGCGGCCTCGGGCGCGGCCGGGCATACTGGTCGCATGCGTGCCACTGACACCTTGCCGACCCCCGACTCCGATCGCTTGGCGGGCCTGTCCGCCCTGGTTGTCAAGCGGGGCGTGGCCCTCGGCGGCCTGGGCGAAGCCCGGCGCGCGCTGGCGCTGGGCTTCGTGTGGGCGGGCCTGGCGCGCGGCGTGCTCGGCGAGCCCGGCGTGAACTCGGCGCTGAAGGCGCAGCTGGCTGGCGCGGCCCGCTGCCTGGCCACCGACCACGTCGAGCTGCGGCGCTGGCTGTGCGACGCCGGCTGGCTGCGGCGCGACGCCTGGGGGCGCGAGTACCGGCGCGCCGCGCCCGCCGAACTGCCCCCGGCGCTGCAGGCGCTGGGCCTGGCGCTCGAGAACGCCTTCGACGGCGGCGCCACGGCCGCCTGGGTCGAGGGCCAGCGCGCTGCACGCGAGGCCGAGCGCTCGGCGCGGCGCCGTTCGCACGAGCAGGGCCGGCCGGGCGCGGGGCATCCTGCGCCGTGACCGACGAGGAGTTCGACACCCTGGCCATGCGGCTGGCGCTGGACCAGGCGCACAACGCCCTGCTGGCCGGCGAGGTTCCGGTGGGCGCCGTCATCGTGCAGCGCGGGCCCGACGGCTACCAGGTGGTGGCCACCGGCTACAACCGCCCCATCACCACCCACGACCCCACCGCGCACGCCGAGATCGTGGCCCTGCGCCACGCCGCCACGATGCTGGGCAACTACCGGCTGCCCGGCTGCGAGCTGTACGTGACGCTGGAGCCCTGCGCGATGTGCGCGATGGCCCTGATGCACGCGCGCATCAAGCGCGTGGTGTTCGGCGCCGCCGACCCCAAGACCGGGGCTGCCGGATCGGTGCTGGACCTGTTCGCCGAGAAGCGGCTCAACCACCACACGGCGCTGCACGGCGGCGTGCTGGCCCAGCCCTGCGGCGAAGTGCTGCGCGACTTCTTCGCCGAGCGGCGGGCGCGGCGGCGGGCGCTGTCCGATGCGCCCTCCGCCCGCGAGACGCCGCCCATCCCCACTGGCGAGGCCCTGGAGCTCGGGGCGCTGCCGCCGGCCCCGGCCCACGGCGAGCCGGGGATTGCCGCGCCATGAGCCCGGCAGGCCGGGCCCCGGCGCGCATTGGGCGACGGATTTCGCGGAGGGCCGTGTCATGAGCGTTCGAACGCTCGTCCTCTTCTCGCCCTCTGCCGCCGTGTCGCCCACGGCGTCGCTCCGGCGTGCCGTGACGCGGCTCGGTGCCATCGGCTTCGAGGCGGCCGTGGATGCCGACGCCCTGGCGCGCCACCGCAGCCTGGCCGGCACCGACGAGCAGCGCCTGTCCGCGCTGCACCGCGTGGCCGCTGCCGCGCCCGGCGTGGCCATGGCCACGGTCGGCGGCTACGGGCTGACGCGGCTGCTCGACAGCATCCGCTGGCCGGTGCTGGCGCGCAGCGTCGAGCGCGGCACGCGCTGGGTGGGCCACGGCGACTTCACCACGCTTCAGCTGGCCCTGCTGGCCCACACCGGTGCCGGCAGCTGGGCCGGGCCCATGGCCTGCGGCGACTTCGGCCGCAGCGACGCCGAAAGCGGCGTCGACGAGGTCACGCGCGATTGCTTCGCCGAGGCCCTGGACGGGTCGCTGGAGGCCGTGGGTTTCCGCACCGCGCCTGGCTTCGACGGCTTGCAGGCGCGCGGCCTGCTTTGGGGCGGCGACCTGACGTCGGTGCTGTCGCTGCTGGGCACGCGCCACTGGCCGGCCAAAGCGGCGCGGGGCGGCGTGCTGTTCCTGGAGGACGCCGACGCCGACCCGTGCCGCACCGAGCGCGGCCTGCTGCAGCTGCGCCAGGCCGGGGTGCTGCAGGCCCAGCGCGCCGTGCTGCTGGGCTTGTCGGGCGGCCACCGCACGCGAGCGCCCCAGCGCGCCGGCCGTGCGTTCGATGCCGCGCTGGCGCGCGTGCGCGACGGCCTGAAGACGCCGCTGCTCATGGGCCTGCCCGTTGGCCCCGCGCAGCCCCGGCTCAGCCTGCCGCTGGGTCGCCGCGTGCAGGTGGTGGCGCAGGGCCGCGATGTCCTGATCGGCTGGTAGGGCGCCGCCCTGGGCGGGCGCACCTAGAATCCCCGCGGCCTATGGGGTTCTTCCGCACGCTCCGCCCGTTTGCCGCCGTCCTGACGGCGCTGCTGGCCACGGGCTGCAACAACAACCCCTGGCCCGAGGGCGACGCCAACGCCAACACGCTGTTCTCGGCCGTCATCCAGAGCTCACCGCGCCACCTGGATCCCACGGCCTCGTACTGGAACAACGAGTCCGCCTTCACCTACCAGATTTACGAGCCGCCCTACGGCTACCACTACCTGAAGCGGCCCTTCGAGCTGGTGCCCAAGACTGCGGCGGCGGTGGTGGCGCCTCGCTACATCGGCAAGGACGGTCAGGTGCTGGGCGAGGACGCTCCCGCCGAACAAGTGGTGGAGAGTGTCTACGACGTGCCCATCAAGCCCGGCATCCGCTTCCAGCCGCACCCGGCCTTCGCGCTCGACGCGCAGGGCCGCCACCGCTACCACGCGATGAAGCCCGGCGAACTGGGCGCGCGTCGCACGCCCTGGGACTTCGAGCACCAGGGCACCCGCGAGCTGGTGGCCGAGGACTTCGTCTACGCCATCAAGCGCCACGCCACCACGCGCATCACGGCGCCCATCTACAGCACCTTCGCCGAGTACGTGCTGGGGCTCAAGGAGTACGGGGCGCTGATCAAGGCCGAAGACGCCCAGCTGCGCCAGGGCCTGGACCCGGCCAGCCTGGACAAGCCCTTTCTCGACTTCCGGCGCTGGCCGCTTGCCGGCGCCACCGCGCCCGAAAGGCACCTGCTGCGCATCCGCATCAAGGGCAAGTACCCGCAGTGGCGTTACTGGATGCAAATGACCTTCCTGGCCCCCGTGCCCTGGGAGGCCGACGCCTTCTATGCCCAGCCCGGCATGGCCGAGCGCGGCCTGTCGCTCGACGTGTGGCCCGTGGGCACCGGTCCCTACATGCTGGTGGCCTACGAGAAGGACCGCCGCCACGTGATGAAGCGCAACCCCCACTACCGCGGCGAGCCCTACCCCTGCGAGGGCATGCCCGGCGACCGGGAGGCTGGCCTGCTCGACGACTGCGGCAAGCCCACGCCCTTCGTCGACACCCTCGTGTCCACCGTGGAGCGCGAGGCCGTGCCGCAGCGCAGCAAGTTCCGGCAGGGCTACTACGACATCGAGGTCTTCGAGCGCACCGACACCGGTCTGCCCTACCTGGTGGACATGCAGGACAGCGAGAGCGTGCGCCGCGAGTACCTGTACAAGGGCTTCAGGCTCGAGCGTGGCTCCGATGTCAACAGCTGGTACCTGGGCTTCAACATGCTCGACCCGCAGCTCGGCGACGGCGAGCCCGGCCAGCTGAGCCCCGAGCAGCGCGAGCGCAACCGCAAGCTGCGCCAGGCGCTGAGCATCGCCATCGACTGGGAGGAGTACAGCCGCATCTTCCCCGAGGACGCCGGCGACACCGCGATGGGCCCGGTGCCGCCGGGCATCTTCGGCAGCCGCGAGGGCACGGAGCGGGGCCTCAACCCCGTCACCCACGTCTGGAAGGACGGCCGCGCCGTGCGCCGGCCCATCGCCGACGCCAGGAAGCTCATGGCCGAGGCCGGCTACCCCAACGGTCGCGACGCCAGGACCGGCCGCCCGCTGGTGCTGAACTACGACTACTACGCGGCGCCCACGCCGGGCAACAAGCCCAAGCTCGACTGGATGGTTCGCCAGTTCGCCAAGGTCGACGTGCAGCTGGAGGTGCGCGCCACCGACAACAACCAGTTCCAGGACAAGGTGCGCAAGGGCAAGTACCAGGTCTTCTGGCTGGGCTGGCTGGCCGACTACCCCGACCCCGAGAACTTCCTGTTCCTTCTGTACGGGCCTACCGGCAAGACCCTGCACGACGGCGAGAACACGGCGAACTACGAGAGCCCCGAGTTCGACCGCCTGTTCGCGCAGATGAAGACGCTGCCCGACGGTGCCGAGCGCCAGGCCCTGATCGACCAGATGGTGGCCGTTGCGCAGCAGGATGCGCCCTGGGCGATGGGTTACTTCCCGTACGTGAGCGCGGCGCACCAGCGCTGGGTGAAGAACTACAAGCCCGCCATCCTGATCCGCGACCATGGGCGGTATCTGCGGCTGGACGTGACCGACCGCAGGGCGGCGCAGGTGGAGTGGAACCGGCCGGTGTGGTGGCCGCTGCTCGCCATCGGCGCTGCGTTGCTGGCGCTGGTGCTGCTGGCAAGGGCGCAGTTCCGCCGTCGTGAGCGCACCAATGCGCGGGGCGAGGTGTTGGGATGATGGGTGTGTCATCCGTTCGGGCTGAGCGCACTCCCGTTCGGGCTGAGCCTGTCGA
>JBILSW010000005.1:0-19657 GCA_044371895.1 Rubrivivax sp. | reverse complement strand
CCCGCGTGCCGAGAACGAGTTCCATTGCGGCGGCACCACCGGCATCGTGCGGCCGCCGCTGGACTGCAGCGACGATGTCTGGGGCGCCTACCTCTACTTCCGCGACAACCCCAAGGGTGACCATGCCGAGCGCTGGCGCCACACCTACGGCTGTGGCCTGTGGTTCAACCTGCTGCGCGACACCGTCACTCACGAGGTGAAGGCGGTCTACGGGATCACGGCCACGACCCCAGAAGAGTCGTCATGAGCGGCTTCCGACTGCCCGTACACCTTGGCGCCTGGGTCGACCGGAAACGCCCGCTGAGCTTCCGGTTCAACGGTCGCGAGGTTCCCGGCCTTGCTGGTGACACGGTGGCCTCGGCGCTGCTGGCGCATGGCGTCGTGCACGTGGGCCGCAGCTTCAAGCTGCACCGGCCGCGGGGCATCTTCAGCTGCGGCGTGGAAGAGCCCACCGGCCTGGTCGACATCGGCCAGGGGGCCGCGCGCACGCCCAACACCCGGGCCACCGACAGTGCCGCGGTGGACGGCCTGCAGGCCTGCACGGGCAACGCCTGGCCCAGCCTCGACTTCGATCTGGCAGCCATGGCCTCGCGCTTCGCGGCGCTGCTGCCGGCGGGCTTCTACTACAAGACCTTCATGTGGCCGCACTGGCACCTGTTCGAGCCCATGATCCGGCGCATGGCGGGCCTGGGGGTGGCTGCCGATGGTCCCGACCCCGACCGCTACGACGAGGTCTCGCGCCAAGTTGAGGTGCTGGTGGTGGGCGCCGGCGCGGCGGGTGTGCAGGCCGCGCTGGCCGCCGCGCAGGCAGGCCAGGGGGTGCTGCTGCTCGAGGGTGCGGCACAGCTGGAGCCGACCACGGCCGCACGCCTGCCGCAGCTGGTGCAGGCGGGTGTCGAGGTGCTCACGGCCTGCACCGTGTTCGGCCTGTACGACCACCGCCTCGCGGCGGCGGTGCAGACCGTGTCGGGCGCCGTGCGCGAACGGCTGTGGCGGATCCGCGCCGGCCGCATCATCCTGGCCACCGGCGCCTTCGAGCGGCCCATGCTCTTCCCCGACAATGACCGGCCCGGTGTGATGCTGGCCAGCGCCGTGTTGCGCTATGCCACCCACTACGGCGTGGCCTGTGGCCGCCGCGTGGTGGTGGCCACGGCTTGCGACAGCGGCTACGAAGTCGCGCGCGGCCTGGTGGGCGCGGGCGTCAGGGTGGCAGCCATCGTCGACCACCGCAGTGCCGCTGGGAGCGAAGCGCCCGCTGGCGTGCCGGTGCTCCGCGGCAGCGCCATCGTGGCCATTGAGGGCCGACGGGCGGTGACAGGTGTGGTCGTCGCCGCGCATGGCGGCGACGCACTGCAGCACCTGGAGGCCGACTGCGTGGCCAGCGCCGGCGGCTGGGCGCCTGCCGTCCACCTGCACTCGATGGCCGGCGGCACGCTGCGGTTCGTGGACGACTCCGCGATGTTCGTGCCCGACCGCGCGCCGCCGGGGATCGACTCGGTCGGCGCCTGTGCCGGCGTGTTCGACGAGGCGCAGGCGCTGGCGCACGCGGCGGCGGTGGGGCGCGGCGACATGCGGCCCGCGCCGGTGGGCGGTCTGGGCGCGGTGGCCGCGAACAGCAGCCCCACTGTGGCCGCACTCGCGGCGCTCTCCGCAACGGGGCGCAAGCCCGGCAAGGTGTTCGTCGACCTGCAGAACGACGTCACGACCGATGACGTGGCCCTGGCCGCGCGCGAGAACTACCGCTCGGTCGAGCATCTCAAGCGCTACACGACCCTGGGCATGGCCACCGACCAGGGCAAGACCAGCAATGTCAACGCGCTGGTGTTGATGGGCCAGCAGACCGGGCGCAGCCCGGGGCAGGTCGGCACGACAAGGTTTCGGCCACCGTTCAAGCCGGTCACCTTGGGCGCCCTGGCGGCAGGGCGCACGGGCGCACTTTGCAAGCCGCTCAAGCGCATGCCGGGCCACGCATGGCACGAGGCGCATGCGCCGGTGTGGGAAGAGTTCGGCGGCTGGCAGCGGCCCGCGGCCTACCGTCAGGCAGGCGAGTCGCTGAACGACGCGGCCGAGCGTGAGGCGCTGCACGTGCGCAGCCACGTCGGCCTGTTCGAGGCCTCGCCACTGGGCAAGATCGAGGTGTACGGGCCCGATGCGGCGAGCTTCCTTGATCTGATGTACGTCGGCACGATGTCCACCCTCGCAGTGGGCCAGGCGCGCTACGGCCTGCTGCTGCGCGAAGACGGCGTGATCTTCGACGACGGCATCGTGGCGCGCCTGGGCGAGCAGCACTACTGGGTCAACACCACCTCGGGCGGTGCTGAGCGTGTGGCGCTGGCGTTCGAGGAGTGGCTGCAGTGCGAGTGCGTGCATCACCGTGTGCTGGTCACGCCCGTCACATCGGCCTGGGGCAACGTCACGATTGCCGGTCCCCAGGCCTGGGCCCTGCTGCAGGCCGCTGGCTTCGATGCCGCCCTGTCACCCACGGCGATGCGCCACATGACATGTCGCGAGGTGACCCACGGGGGTGTGGTGATGCGCGTGCTGCGCGCCAGCTTCAGCGGTGAACTCGGCTACGAGATCAACCTGCCCGCCCGGCACACGCAGGCGCTGCTGCAGCACCTGTGGCAGGCCGGCCAGCCCTTGGGCGTCAGGCCCTACGGCGTCGAGGCGCTGATGATTCTGCGCACCGAGAAAGGCTACCTGCACCTGGGGGCCGACACCGACGGCACCAGCTTCCCAGGAGACGTCGGCCTGGACCGCGGCATCGCCCGGAAGGCGGCCAACTTCGTCGGCCGGCGCTCGCTGTTGCGGCCGGTGGCGAAAGATGCCGATCGCATGCAGCTCGTGGGCCTGCTGCCGCAGGACCGCCGCAGCCGGTTGCCCGTCGGCGCCCACATCACGCGGCATGCGCCGCCGGCCCCGGTCGAGGGCTACGTCACCTCCAGCGTCTTCAGCCCGGTGCTGGGTCACCCCATCGCGATGGCGATGCTCAGGCGCGGCGGCCAGCGTGTCGGCGAGCAGGTGATGGCCTACCACCTGGGGCGCGCATTCGCGGCCGAAGTCGTGAAGACACCCTTCTTCGACGCCGTCGGGGAGCGACTGCATGCTTGAACTTCTGGCTGCAACAAGCCCGATCGACGACCTGTGGCAGGTCACGTTGCCAGCTCCCACGCCCGCATTGCAAGTGTCAGTGGTCGATGGCTTTCGTGTGCTGGTGTTTCGTCATCTGCCGGGCGGCGTGACGGCTGCCGATGGAGCCCTTGCTGCCAACCATCTGCCTGCGCTGCCTGCGCCAGGCACATGCGTTGGCGGCGACCCGTGGCAGGTATGGCTCGGCCCCAGGGAGAGCTTGCTGCTGACGACGAATGACGAACTGGTCGTCCGCGTGTTGGCGGCGCTCAGCCCGGGTTGCCACCCGCTGACCTGTGTGCTGGAACAGTCAGCCGCCTGGCTCGTGTTCGATCTGCTCGGCCGGGGCGTGGATTCGCTGCTACCACGTCTGCTCGATGACAGCGCGATTCCCCGGCAGCCTGGTCAGGGCGTGCGGGCCCGTTTCATGGACATCCGCGGGGTGTTCATGCGCGTAGGGCCAGACCGGGTCTTGGTAGCCGTTGACCGATCGCACGGCGGCTCAGCAGCGCGATGGATCGGCCAGGCGTGGAGCGCTGCACAAGGATGAGATCGAAGCCAGACAACGGGAGCGCATCGCGCGATCCACAGACAGGGTTGACCCAATCGTAGAACCAGCCCCTCGCCAACACTGTGGACGACGGCTCATGGCGGGCGGCAAAAGCTCGAAGTCCGGCAAAGCCGACCTTGCCCTCCACCGATAGGTGCAAGTGTTTCAAGTTCACCACACCAGACGCGCTGTCTCATGACCCCTGGTGTCATTCAGGGCTTGGACGCCGGCCGGTCTTCGCGGCAGCATGTGCTGATGCCAAGCTCAGAACACGCCGCCTCCTTGCGTCACCCGCCCCGTGGGCTGGGCTGGCGCGTTCTCGTCTTCGCGGCCGCCGCTGCACTCACGGGCGGCCAGCCTGCCTTTGCGCAGCCGGCATCCACCAGCCCGCCAGCCGGCCCCGAACTGAGCACCGGCGTCTCGTGGGAGCCCCACGGCCCGTTCACGCGCGCCGTAGGGCTGCGCCGCCTGAACGCGGCCGAGTTGGGCCTGGCCAAACAGCGCTACGACGCCTTCTACGCGGCCTTCACGGCCAGCGAGCACTTCCGAACGCCGCGCGACCGCGTGCACATGGTGACGAGCAGCGCCACCATCGACGCACCCAGCGAAGGCAACCGCGCCCGCAGCCCGGTTCTGCAACAGGGCATCACGCCGTACTGGACGGTGCCGCGCGATGCGCGCCGCCTGCCCAGCGGCATCCTCACGCCCAAGTTGGGCGGCGCCCACGACCTGGTGTACTTCGAACTCAACCGCATCCCGCGTGCTGATCTGCTGGAAGACCGCGCCACCCATGGCGACTTCTCTCGCGGCGTTCAAAGCGGGCGGCACGGCGGCTTTTTCGCGATGCCCCGCCTGCTGGGCAACCTGGGCGGCGGCACGGTGTATGCCGACGAGATCGTGCTTACGCGCGACGGGCGCAGCGTGCTGGTGCCGGCGCCGCTGGGCGCGTTGCTTGATGTCGAGATCACGCGGCTCGCCGAGATTGTGCGCACCAACGAGAGCATCAGTGCCGACCGCCGCGCCGAAGCCGTGGCCATGATGGCTGCGGACAAGGTGGCCGAGCGCCGCGCCAAGCGCGAGGAGATCTGGCGCCGCGAGACGCGCGACCCGGTCGCGCTGGCCAAGCGCCTGGATGCGGCGCACACGAGCGACATCGCCGAAGCCGAACGCCTGCGCCGCGAAGCCGAGTTGCCTGCCACGCCCGAGCCGCAGCACCCGGCGTGGGGGCCCAGGCTCGCGCTCGAGGCGGCGCAGCGGCTGGCCGCCTCGCTCGACACCGCGGGCCGCGCGCAGGCCGCCTGTGCGCGCAAGGAGCCAGGCTTTCGCAACACGGCGGCCGTGCGCTTTGCCGCGGCGGGCAGCGCGGCAGACTGCGTGCCGATGGTGCAGGTGCGTGACGACGTGCTCGACCCCACGCGCCCACTCACCGAGGTGCAGGTGCTGACGGTGTCGTTCGTCGGTAGCCGGTGCGGTGAAGTGATCGGTGGCGTGCGGCCGTTGCCCGCGGGCGGGCGCTGCGGCTACAGCGTGCCACTGCTGCGCGAGATGGACTGGGCCGCGGCCCGGCGCGCGCTCGGCTGGCCATGAAGAGCATGCGCTGAAGCCCTCGTCGAGCCAGGTCTCGACCTTGCCGGCGGGCTGGTCTTGGGCTTCATGCTCGGCCCGTCCAGGTTCGAGTCCGCTCTGTTCATGCAGCGTTGCGCGACTCCTCCAGAACGTTTCAGGAGCCATCAGGTCGCACAGAACCTTCTTCGTCAGAACCTGACACGTTTGAGATCCCGCCACCCGGCGCCAAGCGCCGAGACGGCGGGAACAGACCTACTGCTGTCCGGCGCGCGGAGGGGCTCACGCTCCCGGCGACTTCCTGCCGTCCTGTTTGCGTAGCACTCGCCTCGCTGACGACCGTTCTCGATGTCTGTTTCTCATGAGCCTGTGAAGAGATGAATCACGCCCGCGTTGACCGCCAGATGAGGCTCAATCAAGGCGCAAAGCGCAGACGGGTCCGTCGACCGCAGAGCAATCGCAACGCGGAGTGGGCGTCCTGTGGCGGTCAACGCGGGCGTGATTCATGTCTTCACAGGCTCTGAGCGGACCGCCCCGGACCATCGAGGCGCCAGGCACTGGCATGTTGAGAACGTGGTGCGTAGTCACGCAGGTCGACCGGCCGTTCGTCGAGTTCCGCTGGACATTCGAGCCCGCGGCCGACGGCGCAAGACTCGTCTCGACCTCGCGGCTGCGGTTCCGGGGGCGGGCCGAGATCGAGGCCTCGCTCGCCGGCAGCGGTTTCGTGGCAAGCGATGTGCTCGATGCGCCCGAGCGCCCGGGCGAAGAGTGGGTCTTCGTGGCCCTCGCCCGGGGTGCCGCTGCCTCACTGAACAGGCTCGTCCCGGCGGTCCCCCGCCGATGCGCGGACACCCCTCCACCGGAGACGGCCTGCAGGCGGGTTCGGGCGGTCGTTGCGCTGCGCTCAGCGATCAGTCCACGAACGCGATCGCCGCGGAAGAAAACGGCAGCTCGCGAAGCCGCAGGCCGGTCGCGGCAAAGATCGCGTTCGCCAGCGCGGGGGCTGTGCCGGGAACCGATTCCTCTCCCAGCCCGCCGGGATCGGCTTGGCTGTCGACAAAGACCACGTCGATCGGCGGCACGTGACGCGCGCGCGCCACCGGGTAGTCGTGGAAGTTCGACTGCTTCGGCCGACCTCGCGCGAAGCCGATGGCGCCGAAGCGGCATGCGCTCAGACCCCAGACCACGCCGCCCTCGACCTGCGAGCGCGCGAAGTGCGGATTGACGACGACGCCGCAGTCGACCGCGACCACGATGCGCCGCAGCCTGATCGCCCGCTCTCCTTCCCGCGACACAGCCACCGCGTGAGCGACGCGCGAGCCGCTGTAGCGCAGCCACGAGTAGCCCCAAAACCAGTCCTGAGCAACAGGGGCGCTGGCGGCAACCTGCCCTTGCAGCGCCTGCAGTACGCGCAAGGCGCGCGCGTCCTCGGCCAGCAGCGCGCGACGGTAGGCGAGCGGCGGCGCGCCGTTGGCGGCAGCCAGCTCGTCGATGAACGACTCCAAGAAAAACGTGTTGGCCGAGCAACCGACCGACCGCCACCAGCCGCTGCGCAGACCCGCCTCGACCCGAGTCCAGCCGATGCTCGGCTCCGGCAGCCGGTAGCCGCTGGCCAGGCCCATGATTGCCGTGAAGTCCGGCTCGTCCGCCGGCAGGGTGTACGTATTGCTGCTGCTGGCGAGAATCGACGGTGCGGCCACGTCGAAGACGAGGCTGGACACGTCGCCGTTGGCGTCCAGAGCGGCGCGCAACCGGGCGGCGGCGGCCGGGCGGAAGTAGTCATTGTGCAGGTCCTGCTCGCGCGACCAGATGAGCTTGACCGGGCGCTTGACGCGCTGGGCGATGCGCGTTGCCTGGCGCGCGACATCGGTTTCGAGACGCCGGCCGAAGCCGCCGCCAACGCGCGTGGTGTTGACCGTGACCGCGTGCTCCGGCAGCTTCAGCAACTCGGCCACGGTGGAACGCACCTGTGCCTGACTCTGGGTCGGCAGCCACAGCTCGGCCCGCCCGTCGGCCACATGCGCCGTTGCCGTCTGCGGCTCCATCGTCATGTGGGCCGCCCACGGCACGTAGAACACCGCCTCCACCCGGCGCTGCGCTGCGTCCATCACCCGCTCGCTGGCACGGCGCTGCTCGGTGGCGCTGCCCTCGCGCTCACCGCGAACCGGCATTCCCTGGCCCGCCGCCACTGCCGCCAGCAGCGCCTGCCGATGCCGGTCGGTGTCGGGCAGGGTCGGCGGCAGCGTCCAGTCGATGCGCAGCTTGCGCAGTGCCTGGCTTGCCGTCCAGAAGTCTTCGGCCACGACGGCCACCGCGTCGTCGAGCCGGACTACGTCCACCACGCCCGCGCTGCGCAAGGCTGCGGTTGCATCCACCGAGCGCACGACACCGCCCGGGATCGGGCTGTGAGCGATCGCCGCGGTGCTCAGGTTCGGCAGCCGAACATCGACCCCGAACACCGCCGAGCCGTCGAGGAAGGCAAACTCGTCGGCGCGCGCCCGGCCCGCGACGGCCGCGGTGCGGGGCATCCTGCGCTCGTCCACCTGCACCTCGGACGGCACCTGAAGACGGGCCGCCGCGTCCGCCAGGTCGGCAAATCGTGCGATGCGTGCGGAGGGCCGGTGTACGACCGCCCCGGCTTCCACAGTGCATTCGGCCGCCGCCACCTGCCAGCGCGCAGCGGCGGCCTGCACCAGCACCGCGCGCGCGGTTGCGCCCAGTTGCCGCAGTGAGGCGTAGTGGGTCCTGATGCCGGCGCTGCCCGCGGTGCTGTAGTCGTTGTCCGGGCCCAGATACGGCGCGCGCACGGGCGCCTGCTTGAGCGTAATCCGCTCCGGCGCCATGTCGAGCTGGTGTGCAACGATGGTCGCGAAGGACGAGGGCGTGCCCTGGCCGAGCTCCGTGACCTTGTGGAACAGCGTGATTCCGCCCGCCGCGTCAATCACCAGCCACAGCGACCAGTCGTTGACCGGCGGCTGTGCCGAAGTGGCACCGGCTGCACCGCCGAGGACTCGCGCCGGTCCCGCCACGCCGGCAATCCCCGTCGCCGTGACCGCACAGACGAAAGCGCGCCGGCCGAGCTTCACGCCGATACTCCCCGCTGGCGCGCCAGCGCGATCGCCGCGCCGATGCGGGCGTAGGTGCCGCAGCGGCAGATGTTGCCGATGTCCTCCAGCGTCTGCGCGGGCGGTGGCGTCGGGCCGGCCAGCGCGGCAGCCGCCGCCATGATCTGGCCGGGCTGGCAATAGCCGCACTCGGACGCGCCGATCTCCAGCCAGGCCTGCTGAACGGGGTGGGGCCGGTCGCGGGTTCCGAGGCCTTCGATCGTCCGAACCTTGCGTTTCGACGTGGCGCTCATCGGAACGACACAGCTTCTGACGGCCACGCCATCCAGGTGCACGGTACAGGCACCGCACTGCCCGATGCCGCAGCCGTACTTGGTGCCGGTGAGGCCCAGTTGGTCGCGCAGGAACCACAGCAGCGGTCGCGCTCCCGGCCCGGCGTAGTCGCGCGGTGCGCCATTGACATCCAGGCGCACCCGTACCATCTGGTCCCTGTCGTTCACGTGTTTCTCCCGCTGTTGCGAACAATGACGCTACAAGAGGCGGCGCGGCGCCGCTTTCGATTCCGCTGTGTAGTGCGACGAATTTTCTGAATACCCGACACCGTGGCAGCGAAACGTACCCGCCTGTCCCTAGACTTCCTGCGTGTGCTCGACACGGTGGCCCGCACCGGGTCGATCTCCGCCGCGGCCCGCGAGCTGGATCGCGTGCCTTCGGCCGTCAGTTACGCGGTCGACCAGATGCAGCGCGCGCTGGGGCAGAAGCTGATCCGTCGCCAGGGCGGGGTCATGGAACTCACCGATGTCGGCGCCGAACTGCAGGCGGTCGGGTTGAGGATGCTGGCGGACGCGGACCATGTCGAACGCCGATTCGAGGCCCTGCGCTCCGGCCGTTCGACGCAGTTGCGGATCGCTATCGACACGGTGTTCGACCTGCGCAGCGTGGCCCGGCTCGTGCGCGAGTTCGACACGGTGCGCGCCGGCACCGCGGTCTGCCTGCTCGAAGAGGTTCTCGGCGGACCGTGGGATGCGCTGACCACCGGCCGGGCCGACCTGGCGATTGCCGGTCTGTCCTCGGGTGGCTTGCCGGCGGGCGGCGGTTGGGACTGCAGGGCGCTTGGCGACGTGCCGTTCGTGTTCGTCGCGGCGCCGGGCCATGCGCTGGCGCGCCAAGCGGCGCAAGACCCCAGCCGTCGGCTCGGCGACGAGCTCGTGCGCATCCATCGAGTGGTGGTGATCTCGGACTCGTCGCGGCGGCTGTCGAAGCGCTCGGTCGGTCTGATCGGCGCCCAGCTGACGCTCGTCGTTCCGAACATGGCGGCAAAGCTGGCGGCAATCGCCGATGGCCTGGGTGTCGGCTTCGTCCCGCGGATGCGGGCGCGTGAATGGATCGGCGCCGGCCGTCTGGTCCCGTTGACGGTGGCGCAGCCGGCGCCGGTTGGCCGCTTTGCGATCGTCTGGCGACGCAGCGCCGGGGACAAGGCGGTGGCGTGGTGGGTCGATGCGCTGACGCGCGCCGGGCCCGGGCTGCTCGCCGGGAGCGCCGGGCCACCAGGCGACACGCCGGCCTAGTCTTGCCGTGTCATGAACGTAACCTTGCGTTCACGCGTAGGCAGCCCGGACACCCTGGCAGATTCCTGACCAAGGCTGCGGCGATACGCGGCCGCAAGCTCGTGATGGACGATGACTCAGCCTACCGAGTTGCTGGCTCACCTCCTGAGCCACCAGACTGCGAGCATGTGCCCTCCACGAAGAAGATGTCGTCCTGCTTGCCACGGTAGCGCTCGGTCGGAAGCATTTACCAGGCGGCGGTGGCAGACACCCGCGTCGGCGCCGGGACGGCGGCCTTCGCGGGGATCGCCGGCGCGTCCGTCTCGACCGAGTCGATCCAGGTCAGCATCCGCTTCGGCAACTCGGCCTCCCAGGTCCCCCGGCCCATGGCCTTGAAGCTGTCCTGCAGCGACGCGTGGCGAGTGAAGCCATGATCGACCTGCGGCAACGTGAGCACCGAGCCGGCGCCGGGGGTGCGCGCGTTGACGATGTCGGCGATCATCTGGTGATCCTGCAGCGCCGTGACCCAGTCGTACTCGCCGTAGATCGCCAGCACCGCGCCGGAAGATTCCTGCCAGGCGCGCGCCAGGTTGAGATCCTGCAACTCATGGAAGAACTTCATGCTGCGCGTGGCGATGTGGTTCTCGTTCAGCATCAGGCCATCCGGCTCCTGACGCAGCTCCGGCCAGCGTCGCCACACGTCGCCCAGCGTCTTCTTGTCGACCAGGATCATCGAGCTCTCCTTGGCCTGCCCCAGCACATCGTCGCTGACCTCGGCCGGCGACTTGCCGGCCAGCGCCGACTGGCGCCGAGCGTTCTCGAGCTGGTACTCGAACCAAGTGCGCGCCAGCGTGCCGTACACGATGCTCCCGCGCACCCGGCCATCGCGGGCCAGGTACGGCGCCATCACCCCGCCCATCGAGTAGCCGAAGACGTAAATGCGGCGCGGGTCGACATCGGGCATCGCCGCCAACGCGCTGAGCGCGGCGCGATAGCCGTCGAGTTCCTCGGCAAAGCCGATCTCATGGCATGGCGGCCCCTCGCTGTCGCCGAGTCCCGGCTTGTCAACGCGCAGCGTGACGAAGCCCTGCCGGGCCAGCGCATGCACGATCCGGGTGTCGGCGGCGTCGGGCCGATCGGGCCGGTCGATCGAGTCGCAGGTGATGCCCTGCACGTACAGCAATGCCGGGTGGCGGCCGGCGCGCGCTCGCGTCGAGCGCTCGGGTACGCTGACGATGCTGCGCAGCCGGTAGCCGTTCGGCGCAACCACGCTGCGGTAGCTGACGGTGCTGCCCTCGACCGCTTCTCGCCGGTCGGAGAGCGTCACGGGCAGCGCCACTGGCGCGCCCTTTCGCAGCACGTTGATGCGGATGGTCTGTCCAGAGTAGACATCGCGCATTGCCGCCCTCAGCGTTTCGGCCGTCGTCACCGCACGCCCTGCGATCGCGACCACGATGTCGCCAGCCACGACGCCAGCCGCCGCCGCCGTAGCGCCCGGCACGACCTCGCTCACCAGCACGCGGTCGGCTGCCTGCGGGTCGATCCTGATGCCGAGCGGACCGGCCCGCCGCGGCAAGGCCGGCGCGACTGTCGCGGCGGCAGCGACCGTCCCCGGCGCTGACGCGGTTCCCTGCGCAGTCGGTTGAGCCAGCAGCGGTGCAGAAAACAGAAGTGTGACAAAGGGCACGATTGCGGGAAAGTGCATGGTCAGGTCTCGGAGGATGAGAGGTCAGCCGGCGCCCCGGCAAGATCAGGCCCGAGTCTGACGCCGCCTGCCCACGCCGGCAATCCGTCTGCGACGGGCCGCCTGCCGAGCGTGACGAGCAGTCGATCCGCGGTGCCGTCAGGCGGTTGTCCAAGACTGGGAATCAACGCTTTTTCCTGCGAATGCGGCCGAAGATCGCGTGCTGCATGCATCGCGCCGGCCGGCCCGGCACACGCGGTTTTCGTCCCCTGCTGCGGGAGCATCCAACGCCGGGACCTCTGCTGTCCGCCGAAAGCACCCCAGGCCCCTGTCGGTCCCCGGCGTTCGAGGAGAAACGAGCTTGCGCTACAAGGTGAACGGCAGCGCCGAGATGAGTTCCTGCGCACCGTCGACGCGAGCGTGCCGCAGGTGCTCGACGTGCATTTGGTGATGGACAACCACGGCACCCCCAAGACGCCTGCCGACAGAAACTGGCTCGTCCGTCATCCGCGCTTCCACGTTCACTTCACCCCGACCTCGGCGTCCTGGCTCAACCAGGTGGAGCGCTGGTTCGCAACGCTCACGCAGCGCTGCGTGCGCCGCGGCACCCAGCGCTCCACGCGGGAGCTCAAGCAGGCGCTGCATCGGCACATCGAGATTCAAGGGCCGGCAGTTCCCCGCAACCCGGTCGCGTCCACGACCTCATCCACCGTCGGCCAACGCGGCCAATGGCGCACGACCATGACGGTCGGGCCCCATGGCGCCCACTGCTCGGGCACGGTGGGCCCCAGGACGCTGACAGTGGGGGCGCCGACAGCCGCGGCCAAGTGGCCAGGACCGGTGTCATTGGCCACCACCCGCGCGGCGCGACGGAGAATCCCGCCGTACACGGCGAGATTGACGCCGACGATCGGCCGCACTCCGACCAGGTGTTCGGCACCCGAGTCGATCGGGCCGGGGCAGCACACCACGTCGCGGCCGGTTTGCCGGATCGCCTGGACGAACTGGGCGAAGGCGGGCCAGACCTTCTGCTGATCCTCGAAGACGCCGCCAGCGAACGGGCAGATCACCACGAAGCCGGCCTTCACATTGTGTTGGCGGAGCAGTTCGTCGGCACGTTGCTGGTCATCCGGGCGGGTTCGCAGTTCGATCCGCCTTGGTGCGGGCAAATCCAGCTTCAGGAAGCGGCAGCTCAAGGCCCAGAAGTGCTCCAGCGCATGCGCCCACAACGGGGGCTCCGCTCGCGCGAGAAGCCAGCTGCGACCTTCGGTCGCGTTTCCCACCGCGCGCAGCCCGGCCAGCCGTGGCTCCAGGGCGCCCGAGAAGGCGTTGGGATACACCAGCATGTTCTCGCGGCGGTCAAATTGGGGGTCTGACGCCGCTGCCTGTCGTCGAAGCGCGCGCAACTGGCGCACACGCTGCACGAATGCACCAGCACGTGGCGTGACGGGCCAGCCGTAGGCGGCCAGCAGGTGGCTGACCCACGGCTTGCCCAGCAGCTGAGGCGCGTAGCCGTGGGCCTGCAACAGTTCCAGGGAGGGCAGGCTGAGCACGACGTCGCCGACGTAGTTGCGCAGTCGCACGACGAGAGGGCGCATGGTCCCCGCCTCGGACGGCTGCTGCTGCGCGGGCTCGAGAGGCTGTTGCTCGGTATTCACGTTCAGATAGGGACGGTCAGATTGAGGCGGTCTGTTGCGTGGTCCACCAATGGGCCGCGCCTGCGGACTTTCCGCAGAGTGCGCACTTCAGCGATCGCGGAGCAGCTTCGCGCCCATGGCGGGACGTGCGCAGGGCATGCGAGGGACTGGCTTCGTAGTATCTCGTGTATCCGCGACGGTCGTCATCCGGCGCCTGCGCCGAACAGACAAGCTGCCGCGTCGGGCAAGCCCTGTTCGGCGATCGTCTGTCGACGTGGCGCTGTCGGCGGTTGGCGAACATCGGCCTCCTCGGCTGCCTGACTTTCGGGTTTGCGCTGTGAGGCGTCCTGCAGCGCAATGCGATGCGCTCCGTGCACACTTCGGCCCAGGCTGGCGTCGGCCACGGTAGACTCGTCTAGCAACTCCGGCAGGTCGTTGCACTGCAGCGGCTGCGTCGGCGCGCCGACAAAGTCGTCCGGCACCACGACGTCGATGCGCGTCAGCTGCGCAAGCCGGCAGCTGAAGCCGCTGTGGCCGTGGACCGCCCGCAGTTCCCGCAGCAGCCGCATGGAGCAGTTGCTCGCTCGCCTCGTCTGGGTCACTGAGTTTTTCAGGGCCATCGCGCCATCACCTGACAGCGCAGGCCCAGGAACTCTCCGAGCTTGAGCGCCTGCCTGCCGCAGGCCGCGCAGCGTTGCGCCAGCGACAACCGGAGCACTGACGATCGTCTCGCGGACCTACAAGATGGCCCCGGCATCGAACGGTTTGCAGCCGCAAGCATCCCGATGCCGTCCGCGAAAGCGCGTTCGACGGCATGATGGACACGTCCGCGGTCCTGACTGCGCTCAAGGCTGTGCACGGCCGTCTGCCGCACGAGTTGTCGGACGCCTTGTCGTCCCGCCAGTGTGACGTCCTGCGGCCGACGGCCCGAGCCGCGCCGTACTGGATGCTCATGCTCTGGCCGCATTCCAACCCGACAATCTGCGGATCGACAATCAGCGTCGTACGTCGTCGCCGCCCAGCCGCATGCGCCTGCTTCTCTACAAGGATCTCGATCTCCGCCGCGTCAAGCCTGCGTTCGAGAAGCTGCGTGCGGCCATCGAGGCCGACGACTTCCGCTCGGCCGACGTCAAGAAGCTGAACGCCGGCCCGTACTACCGCGCCAAGCTCGACTATGCCAACCGGCTGCTGCTTCAGTTTGCCCAGGTGCCGGAAGGCGAGGGCACCACCACCGTCTGCCTGGCGCTGGAAGTCATCGAGAACCACGCCTACGACAAGTCCCGCTTCCTGCGCGGCGCGGTGGTGGACGAGGCCAAGATCGAGCGCGAGCCCGCCGCCGAGGCCACCGCGCCGGCTCTGGGTGCCGAAGCCACCCCGCTGCGCTGGCTGGGCCCCGCCCGAACGCAGTTCGAACTGCTCGACAAGCCCATCGTCTTCGACGAGGCGCAGGACGGCGCCTACCGCCACCCGGCGCCGCTGGTCGTCATCGGCTCGGCCGGCTCCGGCAAGACCGCCGTCACGCTGGCCCGGCTGCGCGAGGCCGAGGGCCGGGTGCTGTACGTCACCTTGTCGGCCTACCTGGCGCAGAGCGCCCGCGCGCTGCACGCGGCCCACGGCTTCGAAAACCCGAAGCAGGAAGTCGACTTCCTCAGCTACCGCGAACTGCTCGAGACCCTGCGCGTGCCGCCCGGCCGCGAAGCCGCGCTGCCGGCCTTCGCCGGCTGGTGCGAGCGCCATCGCCAGACTCTGCGTCTACTGGGAGGGCCTTCGGGCGCGATAGACGCCCAGGCCCTCTTCGAAGAGTTCCGCGGCGTGATTGGCGCCCAGCCTGGTGGGCCTTTGTCCCTCTTTGACTACCTTGCGCTGGGCACCCGGCAGAGCCTGCTGAACGCCGCGCAACGCGAAGTCGCCCACGGCCTGTTCCAGCGCTACGTGGCGTGGCTGGGCGAAGCGGGCCTGTACGACAGCAACCTCGTGGCCCATGCCTGGCGCACGCAGATCGCCGAAGCGGCCGAACCGACCTACGACTTCATCGTCATCGACGAGGTGCAGGACCTGACGCCGGTGCAGCTGGCCCTGGTGCTGGCCCTGCTGAAGAAGCCCGGCCAGTTCATCCTGTGCGGCGACAGCCACCAGATCGTGCACCCCAACTTCTTCAGCTGGGCGGCGCTGAAGAGCCTGTTCTGGCACGGCCTGGCCGGCGACGCTGCACAGCGCCAGCCGCTGCAGCTGCTGCAGGCCAACTACCGCAACACCCGCGCCGTCACCGACCTGGCCAACCGGCTTCTGAAGATCAAGCAGGCGCGCTTCGGCTCGGTGGACCGCGAAAGCAACTTCCTGGTGCGCAGCACCGCGCCCGAGGCTGGCAGTGTGGCGCTGGTTGCGGCCAAGGACGCGGCCGTGCAGGCGCTGGATGCGGCCACCCGGCAATCGGCCCAGCACGCTGTGATCGTGCTGCGCGACGACGACAAGCCGGCGGCCCGTGCGCGCTTCCGCACGCCGCTGGTCTTCAGCGTGCACCAGGCCAAGGGCCTGGAGTACCCGCACGTGCTGCTGCTGGACATCGTCTCGGGCGAGCGCCAGGCCTATGCCGAGGTGTGCGACGGGGTGCTGCCGGCCGATCTGGAAGCCGAGGAACTCGACTACCGGCGCGCCAAGGACAAGGCCGACAAGTCGCTGGAGCTGTACAAGTTCTACGTCAACGCGCTGTACGTGGCCATGACGCGCGCCGTGCAGACGCTGACGCTGGTCGAGAGCGACGTCGGCCACCCCCTGCTGGCGCTGCTGGGCCTGCAGGCTGGCGAGGCGCAGGCGCAGGCCGTGCGCGCGTCCACCCGCGAGGAGTGGGCCCAGGAGGCGCGCAAGCTGCAGCTGCAGGGCAAGGAAGAACAGGCCCAGGCCATCCGAGACACCTTCCTGCAGCACAAGCCGGTGCCGTGGACTCCGTGGAGCCGGGCGCTGGTCGAAGAGTTGCTGCCCAAGGCGCTGGACCCGAAGAACCCGAGCGCCAAGCCGCGGCAGACCCTCTTCGACTATGCGCTGTGGCACGGTCAGCATGTATGGATCACGGCACTGGGCAAGGCCAACTTCGCGGCTGCCAGGCAGTTGCTCGACGAGGGCCAGTTCTGGGGTGCGGGGTCGATGCTGCCCAACCGCTACGGTTTCCGCAACGAAGTCTGGGAGCGGCTTGAACTCCTGACGAGGAAGTCCGTGGCCGCGGTACGCCAGCGCCATCTTCAGCCCTGGGAAGCGAAGAAGTTCAAGGACCTGCTGCAGCAGGTGGACCAGTACGGCCCCGACCACGCCACGCCCGTGGGCGCCACGCCGCTGATGCTGGCGGCGGTGGCCGGCAACGCGCCACTGGTGCAGGCGCTGCTGGACAAGGGTGCCGACCCGCAACTGCGCGACGACTTCGGCCACACGCCCTGGGATGGCGGCTTGAGCCGGGCGCTGCAGGAGCCGGGCTTCGCGGCCACGGGGCTGCCCGCCGTCTTCCCGCTGCTGGCTCCGGCGGCGCTGGACGTGCAGGTCGACGGCCGCCTCGTTCGGCTGGAACGGCGCCAGGGCGAGTACTGGGTGCTGATGCTGATGCTGGCGGGTCTCAAGACGCAGTGGTCCTGCTGCGTGACGCGGGCGCTGGAGCCGCACAAGTACGCGAAGGGGTTCTTCGCCGAGCAGCTGCATGAGGTGCTGGCCCAGCTGCCCGCCTGGTTGTGGAGCGACAAGCGCCGCAAGCGCAGCTACGTCAACCAGGTGCTGGCCCGCGCCGAGGCGAGCAGCAGCTACGTGCCCGCTCGTAAGCTGTGGGTACGGGCCAGCAATGGCCACTACCTGCCCAACCCGGCTCTGCAGCTTCGCGCCGGAGATGCATGGACACCGGTCTACACGGCCATGGCGCTGGATTGGGTAGACCGTGGCTGCGGCGACGGCGAGCTGTACCGGCCGAAGCCGCTGGAGCTGGTGGCGCGCCTGGGTGCGGTGACCAGCGAAGAGTCGGATGACGACGACGCTTCAGCGCCTGCGCCGATTGCGCCACCGGTCTGACCATCCGGTCCAATGGAAATGATGAAGAGGGCTCCCCCCGTGCCTGCACACATCCATGCGGGTGCGCGGCGTCTCCACGACCAGACCGTGGCCAGGCGCAGTGGCGCAGCCAATGTCCGCCGCCGATGCCCGACCAGTGGCTGGCGAAGCACCCCGCGGCGCCGGAAGCGGTTCGCTCCAACCCGAGGTGCTGATGTCCTGATCCGTCCGCACGAGGTCCGGCACCGGCGCTGCAGCGCACCGGCAACCCGGTGACGATGGCGGCTCCTACAACCCGGAGCCTTGCCATGCAAACCGCGCTGCTGCTCGTCGACGTCCAGCAATCGTTCAGGCACCGCCCGTACTGGACGGAAACCGACGTTCCCGCCTTCTTGCAATGCAGCAACGCGCTCGTCGCCGGCTGCGTCGCGCGCGCGATCCCGGTGGTGCGCGTGTTCCACGTCGACGACGAGCCGGAGGGCGGCCCATTCTGTCTGTCCAGTGGCCTGATCCGTCCACTGGACGGACTGGCACCGTACGATGCGGCCTTCATGATCCATAAGCACCGACACAGCGCGCTGGCGGGCACCGACCTGGCGATCCGCCTGCGCGAGCGCGGCATCCGGCGCCTGATCGTCGCCGGCATCCGGACTGAGCAGTGCTGCGAGACGACCACACGCCACGCCAGCGACGAGGGTTTCGAGGTCGACTACGTCACCGAGGCCACGCTCACCTGGGACATGACCACGCCGTCCGGCTCCAAGCTGACCGCAGCGACGATCCGCGAGCGCACGGCCACTGTGCTGGCCGGGCGTTTTGCGACCCTGTGCACCGTGGAGGAGGCACTGCGCCGCGCGGCATGAAGGACATCGTCTTCGTGCTGCTGCCGCAGACGCTGCTGCTGGACCTGGCCGGGCCGGCCGAGGCCTTTCGGCTGGCCAACCAGCGGTTGGCGCGCCTCGGGCGGCCCGCCGGCTACCGGCTGCGCTATGTCGCGGCGCAGCCCGACGTAGCCACCTCGGTCGGCGTGAGGCTGGGCCCGCTGGAGCTGCTGCCCGCCGCCCTGCCCGGCGGGGCCCGCGTCGTGCTGCTGGGGCAGCCCAGTGGCGCCGAGAGCGCGCTGCAGGCGCGCGTGCCGCGCGCCTGGGCCGAGACTAGGCGCTGGCTGGCCCGGGTGGTCGCGCCGCGGCTGGGCGACGTGGAGCTGGCCACCATCTGCGCCGGCACGCTGCTCGCCGCCGATGCCGGCTTGCTGGCGGGCCGCCGCTGCACCACGCATCACGAGTCGCTGGACGATCTGGCGCGGCTCGCACCCGGCGCCACGGCGGTCGGCAACCGCGTCTTCGTCGTCGACGGCCCGGTGGCCAGCAGCGCCGGCATCACCGCCGGCATCGACCTCGCGCTGCACCTGATCGCGCAGGACCACGATGACGCGCTGGCGGCCGCGGTGGCGCGGGTGATGGTGGTCTACCTGCGCCGTGGTCCCGACGACCCCGAGCTGAGCCCCCTGCTGAGGCGCCGCGACCACCTGCATCCCGCGGTGCACCGAGTGCAGGACGCGCTGTGCGCAGAGCCGTCGGCCGCCTGGTCGCTGGCCCGGATGGCCGAAGTGGCCTGCGTGACGCCGCGCCACCTGGCGCGATTGTTCCGCCAGCACGCCGGCATCACGCCGCACGGCTACCTGCAGGACGTGCGTGTCGCGCTGGCGGAGCGCGCCATCGGCGAAGGTCGCCCGGCCAAGCTGGCCATCTCCGAGGCCGGCATCGGCGGCAGCCGCCAGTGGCGGCGCCTGAAGCAACGGCGTCGAGACGCTCCGCTGAAGGTCGATCCGGCGAGCGCTCGGCATCGGCGTGGCTGACTGACCGAACGAGAGTTACCGAGTCTGCGGTGCGGCGACGCCATCCGGGTGGTGGTGCGTGATCTCCGAGTGGCAGACACGGTTGGCGCGGCCACACGCGATCGCGTGACCCCACCAATCGGGTTCGCGCTTCCTGGTCTCTTCCAGGCTGGAGGTGCGCGACCAGGCGTAGCAGCTGTGCTGCCCGACGCTGGTCATGCACTTAACAGGCGAACCGGTGGTGACCTTGAACCAGGGCCGCCGGTTCGCTTTACCGATCCGTAAGCGCGCGGCGATCCCATCTTGAAGTGGGACTTGGCCCCGATAACGATCGTGTCCACGTAGGACTTGAGTGGACACGATGGCAAGCTGCGCGTACGCGCGCCAGCCCTGGCGTCATGGCGGCCTGACTCACCACAGCGACCGAGGCAGCCAGTACGTCTCGATCCGCTACAGCGAACGCCTGGCCGAGGCCGGCATCGAGCCCTCGGTCGGCTCCACCGGCGACAACTACGACAACGCCCTGGCCGAAACCATCAACGGCCTGTTCAAGGCCGAGATCATCCACCGGCGCGGGCCGTGGAAGACGCGCGAGGCGGTCGAGTTGGCGACGCTGGAGTGG
>JBILSW010000184.1:0-5953 GCA_044371895.1 Rubrivivax sp. | reverse complement strand
GCGCACCGCGCGCGCGGCCAGCGCGGCGCGCACGGCGTCGGCCTCGGTCTTGTTGCGCACCAGCACGGCGATGTCGCGCGGGCGCAGCCGGCGCCCGGGCTCGGGATGATCGACGGGGTCGACGAGGCGCGCCGAGGCATCGCCCAGCCAGGCCACGATCTGCAGGGCGCAGGCCACGGCCAGGCGCTCGCGAGCCTCGGTGACGCCGCGCACGCCGCGGTCGAGCGCGATCGTCAGCGCGGGCACGGGTGCGCCGGCGATGGCGATGCGGTCGGCCCGGCCCTGCGCATCGACGCGCCCGAAGGGCAGGCGCGGCCGGCCTTGCGCGTCCAGGCCGAAGCGGAACGCGCCCTCGGGGTGGCGCTGCGCCTCGGCGTGCTCGAACACCGCGTTGACCGCCTCCACCAGCCCGGGCGTGGAACGGAAGTTGGTGGCCAGCCCGTGCACGCGCGCCCCCGCAGCCTGCCGAGCGCGCAGGAAGCCGTGGATGTCGGCGCCGCGGAAGCGGTAGATCGACTGCTTGGGGTCGCCGATCAGCAGCAGCGTGCGCGCGGGGTCGTCGTGGCCGAAGCCCCACAGCCGCTCGAAGAGGGCCATCTGCACCGGCGAGCTGTCCTGGCACTCGTCGATCAGCGCCACGGGGTAGCGCTGGAGGATCTCTGAACGCAGTCGGACCGCGGCCTCGCCGCGCCGAGCGGGATCCAGCGCGTCGGCCAGCCGGCGCTGCACGTCGGCGAAGCCGGCGAGGCGGGCACGCTGCTTCAGCGCCTGCAGACGGGCGCTGACCTGGGCGTGGGCGTGGGCGCTCAAGGCCGCGCCCAGCGGCGGCAGGGCCTGCAGGGCCTGCAGCATCGCCGCAAGCTCCGCGAACCCGGGCGGCACCGGCAGGGGCTGCTTCAGCGCCTCGGCCACGCCCGGCGGCGACAGGCGCCGCTGCGCGACATCGGTGATCTTCGCGGGCCACTCGAGTGCGGGGTCGGCCGCCCACTCGGCCACGCTCTGCAGCCAGCCGGTGGTTCGCGCCTCGCCCAGCTTGATGCCGTCGATGGGCTTGTCCTTCCTGGCGGACCACAGCGGCCGCAGCCAGTCGAGCAGGGCCTGCACGCGCTCGGCCCAGCCCTGCTTCAGCGCCTGCAGTTCGGCCTCGCGCCGGGCCTGCCAGGCGGCCAGTGCCTGCGGCAGCGGGGTGTCGGCGTCGGCCAGGCGCACGTCCCCCACCTTCAGCAGCGGCACCAGGGCGCGTTCCAGCGCATCGGCGTCCGGCCACTGCGCCAGCACCATGGCGAGGGCGTCGCCCTGCAGCGGATAGACCTCGCTGCGCCACCAGTCGCGCAGGGCCAGGCGGCGCAGCCCGCTCTCGTCGGCCACCAGCTCCTCGTCGAAGCGGCTGCCGCTGTCGAAAGCGTGCTCGCGCAGCGCGCGCTGGCACCAGGCGTCGATGGTGTGCACGGCGGCCTCGTCCATGGCGTCGGCGGCGCGCGCCAGCAGCCGCGCCGCGGCCTCGCGCCCGGCCGCGCCGGGGCGGGCCTGCAGCAGCGCGCGCAGCACGGGGTCGGCGGGCACGTCGCCGGCCGCGCGGAAGGCGGCGGCCGCGCGCGCCAGCCGCTCGCGGATGCGTTCCACCAGCTCGCGCGTGGCGGCCTGCGTGAAGCTCATCACCAGCACCTCGCGCGGGTGCAGCGGCCGCTCGCGGCCGTCGCCCAGCACCAGCCGCAGCACCAGCGCGGCCAGCGTCCAGGTCTTGCCGGTGCCGGCGCTGGCCTCGATGACGTGGCTGCCGGCCAGCGGCAGCTGCAGCAGGTCGAGCCGCTCAGTCATCGGCAGCCTCGTCGTCGTCGCCGGTGGCCACGGCATCGGGCAGCGGCTCGGCCTGCAGCGCGCCCAGCCAGCGCGCGCAGGGTGCGTACAGCTGCGCGCTCAGGGCCTCGAAGCGCGCATCGGCGGCCAGGTTGGCGAAGGTGGGGAACAGCCGCGCGAGGTGCGGGTCCTGGTCGTCGCCGCGCCGTCGTGGGGCGCTCTCGTAGGCGGCGCGCGGGTCGCCCTTGGCCAGCCAGGCCAGGCCCGTGGCCAGCGCAGTGGGCCAGGGCCCGCCATCGCCCGTGCCGTCCAGCCAGGCAGCCGCCAGCGCAACGAGCTGCGCGTGCGCCTCGGCCTCGGGCACGGAGGCGGCGCGCACGATGCGGTCGGTGCCCAGCACGCACAAGCCGCAAGGCTGGCCGGCAGCGCCGAGGGCCAGCTGCTCCAGCCACGGGGCCACGAGCTTGTCGGCGCGAAGTTTGCTGCCGGACTTTCCCGCGGCCAGGCGGCTGGCGCTGACTCGCAGCAGCTGCGCTTGTCCCGTGGCGTCCAGCCGCCAGGGCAGCAGCCCGGCGTCGATGCGCAGGGCCGTGCCGCCGGGCGGCAGGTCCAGCCGCACGGTCGTGGCCGCGCGCTCCGCGGGCTCGGCGTGCGTTCGCTGCCAATCGGCCCAGGCAGCGAGCACCGGCGCCATCTCGGCGCGCAGGTTCACGGCCACGGCCTCGCCGGGCCCGCCCCAGGGCAGGCGACCCTCGCGCCGCAGCCGCGCCAGCGTGCGCTGCAGCTGCAGCGCGACGGCGGCGGGGTCGTCGGACTGCGCGCGGAGGATCTCGTCGCGCCACTGCCAGCCCTGCAGGCCGCCAGCCGCGAAAGGCTCGTCGTCGTCGATGGACTCGTCGCGCAGCAGCAGGTCGGCACGCAGGCGCTCGCGGAAGAAGGCCTCCACCGGGCGTCGCACGAAGTCCGCGAGCCGCTTCAGCGGCAGCGCGGCCGGCAGGGCGCGCGGTGTGGTGGCCCGTGCGGCGGGCGGCGGCTCGGAAGCCGCCGCGGGCGCGGACCGCGGCGGCGCTTCGTGCAGGGCGCGCCACTCGTGGGCGTGAGTGAACAGGCGCGCGTCGCCGCCGTCCTCGACGTAGGCGCGGCTGAAGGGCTGCAGCGGGTGCGACACCGTGGCCGCCACGAGCGCGTCGCGCCCCCACAACGCCGCGACGTGGTCGCGCAGCTGCTGCACCAGCACCGAGGGCGGCTGCGGCTGGTTGTCGCGCGCACGGTGTGCGCTCCAGCTCACGTGCAGCCGGTCGCGCGCGGCCAGCAGCGCGTCGAGCATGAGCTGGCGGTCGTCGTCGCGGCGCGAGCGGTCGCCGGGCCGCGCGAGCGCGGGGTCGGCCAGCAGGTCGAAGTCGCTGCGCGAGGCCGGGCGCGGATACTCGCCGTCGTTCATGCCCAGCAGGCAGACGCAGCGGAACGGAATGGCGCGCAGCGGCAGCAGCGTGCAGAAGGTGACGCCGCCGGCGCGGAAGCGGCCGCCACCGGCCTCGTCCACGCCCGCCAGCCAGGCCTCGCGCACGATGTCCAGACCCACGGGCTCGGCAAAGCCGGCGGCCTCGCAGGTGGCGCACCAGTCCCGCAGCGTCTCGTCGAGCATCGCCAGCAGCGACTGTTCACGGTCGTCGCTGGCACTGAACATCGCCGCCAGCAGCTCGCGCAGCACCGGCAGCCAGGCGGCGGGCGGGCGCGGCTCGGCGGCCTCGGCCCACCAGGCGTCGAGCTGCGCCAGCGCCTGCGCCAGCGTGCCGGCCAGCGCGGCGTCGACCCCGGCGACCTCGGGCCAGGGGTCGAGGCCGCCCGGCGGGTCGGCATCCGGCGGCAGCACGCCGGTGGCGTAGCCCAGCAGCAGCCGGTCGAGGGCGAAGCGCCAGGTGCCCACCGCCCCGGCGGCCTGCAGGCCCAGCCCGGCACGCTGCGCCTCGTGCAGGCCCCAGCGCGCGCCGGCGCCGGCCATCCAGACGCCCAGCTGCTCCACGGCCTCGGCGTCCAGGCCCCAGCGCGCGGCCACGGCCGGCGTGGCCAGCCAGTCGCGCAGCTCGCCGTGCGTGAAGCGGCGCTCGCGCACCTGCAGCAGCGCCTCCAGCGTGCGCAGCAGCGGGTGACGGCCGCGCTCGCGCCGGTCGGCCAGGCCCCAGGGCACGTGCCGCGGCTGGCCGGGGGCGAAGCGGCCGAACACGGCCGCTATCGCCGGTGCGAAGCGCTCGATGTCGGGCACCATCACGACCACGTCGCGCGGCTCGAACTCGCCGCGCGCGAAGGCGTCGAGCAGCTGGTCGTGCAGGATCTCCACCTCGCGCAGAGGGCCGTGGGCCTGGTGGAACACGAGGCTGCGGTCACCCTCGGGCCAGGGCAGCGGCTGCGCGGGCGGCGGTGCCAGGTCGCGCAGGCGGGCCTGCAGCTGCTGCAGCGCGGAGGTGGCCGGCGTCTCGTCGAAGAGGTCGGTGCGCACCAGGCCCAGCTGCTCGGCGCGTTCGCGGCCGCTGTCCCACACCGCCAGCTGGCGCAGGAAGTCGCGGCCCTGGCGCCCCCAGGCCTGCAGCAGCGGATGGGCCAGAGGGTCGTCGGGCGGCAGCGCGGCCCAGGGGTGGCTGCTGGGATCGGGCACGGCCATGTGGCGCGACAGCTCGCCCAGCGCCTCGAGCAGCGTGTGCGGCAGGTGCGTGGTGCCGAACAGCAGCAGCCGGCTGGGCAGGCCCGGCGGCGGGTGGCCCTCGGGCCGCGCGCGCAGGGCCTCGATGAAGCGGCGGTGCAGCAGCGGGCGCGGCGCGCTGGCGGCGTGCGCCCCGCTTGCGGCGGCCAGCTCAGCGGTCAGCGCGCGCCACAGCAGCGGCTGCCAGGCCTGGCCCGCGGGCAGCGGCTCCGCGGCGGGCTCGCCGGGGCGGCGACGCAGCTGGTCGCGGCCGGCGGCCCAGTCGTCCAGCCAGTCGGGCCGGTAGACCTGGTACTGGTCGAAGAGGTCGGCCAGGCGCCGCGCAAGTTCCAGCCGTCGCAACGGCGACGGATCCATGGCCAGGAAGCCGCCCAGCGGGCCGAAGGCGGGCTGCCGCGCCAGCTCGGGCAGGCAC
Organism: Rubrivivax sp.; assembly: GCA_044371895.1. Lineage (GTDB taxonomy): Bacteria > Pseudomonadota > Gammaproteobacteria > Burkholderiales > Burkholderiaceae_C > Rubrivivax. The sequence goes on along the minus strand of JBILSW010000184.1, from coordinate 1,043 downwards.
CGCATCAGCCACCAGGTGAGCGGGCCCTTGTCCAGTGGCGAGGCAGGCGGCACCGCCGCCGCGCCCAGCACGGCGCGCCACGCGCGCCAGCTGAACTGCGCCGGCAGCTCGATGCGGAAGCCCGCCGCCACGCCCAGCCGCTCGGCCATCGCGGCCTTGAGCCACTCGGCCATGCCCGAGCTGGGCACGAGCAGGGTTTCCTCGTCGAGCGGGCCCAGCGGGTGGCGCGCCAGCCAGTCCAGCGCCACCGCGGCCAGGTCCTCGATGCGGTTGCCGTGCAGGACGACGAAGCCGGGGCTGAGTGACGGAGATTCGGGCATGCGCGGGCGGTGGGCTCCCGCGAGCATGCCACGCCGACGCGTCAGCGCATGGCCCAATCGCCCGAGACGGGAAACACCCGGCACACGAAGCAGTCGGCGCGGGGCAGGGCCCATGAACCCGTCGGCCTGGGTGGCGACGATGCAGCGGCCCTGCAGGCTGGCCAGCCTGGGGGGCGCCGCGTCCTTCGGGCGTCAGCCTGCGCCGCGCAGCAGCGCTGTGACCTCGATCTCGATGCGCATGCGCGGGTCGAGCAGTTGCGCGCCCATCATGGTGGCCGCCGGGCGCACCTCGCCGAAGGCCTCGCGCAGCGCGGGCCAGCAGGCCTCGAAGTCGGCCGGCTCGGGCAGGATGTAGTGCACGCGCACCACGTCGGCCAGCGTCGCGCCGGCCTCGTGCAGGGCCTGCGCGATGTTGGCCAGGCACTGGCGCGCCTGCTCGGCCACGTCGGACGAGATCTGCATCGTGCGGTAGTCGAAGCCCGTGGTGCCCGAGACGAACACCCACTCGCCCTGCACCACGGCGCGCGAGTAGCCGATCTGCGCCTCGAAGGGCGAGCCCGAGCTGATGAGGTGGCGCTCCATCGCGGCGCTCAGCCCACCGCCAGGCGCGGTGCGCCGGCCTCGATGCGGCCCACCACCGCCGCCGCGCCGAAGCCGTGTTGGCGGAAGGTGGCCAGCACCGCGTCCACTGCCGCGGTCGTGCAGCTCACGAGCAGGCCGCCG
>JBILSW010000182.1:0-5967 GCA_044371895.1 Rubrivivax sp. | reverse complement strand
ACGATCAGCGTCAGGAAGTCCTGGCCCGCCTGCGACCAGTGCGACAGGTTGACCTCCACGCTGACGGGCTGGCCGTCGGCGCGCAGCGCCTTCATGGGCCAGGGCGAGCCGTTGAGCCGCACATCGGCGGGTGCCGCCCCGGCCGCGGAAGGCGTGCCGGCCATCAGCGCCGTCGATGCGGGCAGGAAGTCGGCGAGCGGCCGCCCCAGCGCTGCAGCCACCGGCACGCCGAAGATGCGCTCGGCCGCCGCGTTCCAGCCCACGACGCGCTGCCCGTGGTCGGCGGAGATCACGGCATCGGGGATGGTCGCCACCATGGTGTCGAGCTTGGCCACCTGCCGCGACAGGTTCAGCCGCAGAGCCAGGCGTTCCAGGTGGGTCGCCAGCCGCCGACGCGTCGCTGCCATCTCGTAGGGCTTCTCGATGAAGTCGATCGCCCCCTCGCCGAACGCGCGGTCGCGGTTCTCGCGGTTGTTGTGGGCCGAGCAGAAGACGATCTCGCACTCGGGTTGCAGGCGGCGGATGCCTTCGCCGACCTGGAAGCCGTCCATGTCGGGCAGGTTCAGGTCGAGCACCGCCAAATGGAACCGTGCTCGCTCGCACAGGCGCAGGGCCTGCGCGCCGAGCTTCGCGAACGACGCGTCGGCGCCCGTGGCCGCCAGCAGTTCGCCCATCATGCGCAGGTTGGCCGCGTTGTCGTCGACGACCAGCACCTTGATCTCGCCCGCGCCGGGCGTGGACACCGGGCCCGGGCTCATGGGCAGCCTGCGGCGCGGACGGCCGCCCGGTTGCAGCAAGGCACGGGTCCCGGACGCATCCGCCGCACGCTGCGATGTTCAGGCCGGGTGGGCTTCATGCGGCTCCTTCGTGGCAGCTGCAAGGTCCCGCAGCACGAGGTCGGAGTCCTGCTCGCGCAGGGCGCGTGCCAGCACCTGGGCCAGCGACGTCTTCAGAGCGGCGTCCTCGACACCCTCTAGCAGGCCCTCGACGCGGCGGATCTTGCCAAGCTCGGCCGCAGCCCGGATCTGCTCCACCAGGGCCCGGGCCGGGGGCTCTTGCAGCACCTGCGCCAGGCTGCCCTGTGCCGGCGGCGGGGCGGGTGTGGCGACCTCTTCGTCGCCGTACTCGTACTCGAGCCTGAGCAGCGCCGCCACCTGCTGCAGCAGCGACAAGGCCTCCACCGGCTTGCTCAGGAAGGCGTTGGCGCCTGCCGACAGGCTGCGCTGCTGGTCCTCGGCAAAGGCACTGGCCGAGGCCACGATGATGGGCGTGGCCGGCGCACGCGGGCCTTCGCGGATGGCGCGGATCAGCTCGAAGCCGTCGCGCCCGGGCATCACCAAGTCGGTGATCACAAGGTTGAACTCGCGCGCACCGAAGGCGCGCAGCGCGTCGTCCACGCCCGTGGTGGACTGCACCTCGAAACCCACCGTGCGCAGCAGGCCGGCCATGACGTCGAGGTTGGCCTCGTTGTCGTCGACGAGCAGCACGCTGGCCGCGCCCCCGCGCAGCCGGCGCGGCATGCCCCGCGCGGCCGATGCGGCAAGGGCCGCGGCCTCGTCTGCGGGCTCCACCGGCAGCACCACGGCGACCTGGGTGCCCTGCCCCGGCACGCTGTCGATGCGGATGCTGCCGCGCATCAGCGTGACCAGCTGGTTGACGATGGCCAGTCCCAGCCCGGTGCCCTCGGAGTGCCTGTTCAGTTGCTCGAACGGGGTGAAGGCGCGGCTCACTTCGTCGGCGCTCATCCCCGCGCCGCCGTCGCCGACCTCCAGCACGAGCGCGCTGCCGGCGCCCTCGTCGCGCATCGCGACCTTCAGCATCACCTCCGACTTGCGGCCGTACTTGAAGCCGTTGACAACCAGGTTGATGACGATCTGCCTGAAGCGGTCGGGGTCGATGACGACGACGCGGTGCGCACCGAGGTCGATGTCGGCGCGGAAGGCCGCGCCGTGCTTGGCCTTCTCGATGTCGAACAGGCGCACCAGCTCCTGCAGCAGGCTGGCCATGTCGACGGCGCGCGGCTCGAGCTCAATCTTGCCGGCCTCGATCTTGGACAGGTCGAGGATGCGGTTGATCAGGCTCAGCAGGTGCTGGCCCGAGCTGAGGATGCCCTGCACGTGGCGGCGCTCGCCTTCGTCGAGCGAGCGGCCCTGCAGCAGGATCTGCGCGTAGCCCAGGATGCCGTTCAGCGGCGTGCGCAGGTCGTGGCTCATCGCGGCCAGGAACACGCTCTTGGCCCGGTTGCGCTCCTCGGAGATGGCGCGCCGCTGGTCGAGGGTGCGGAACTCCAGCCGCCGGTAGCGCACGACCAGCGCCATGGCCGAACACAGCAGCGCGAAGGCCAGCGCGCCGACGTAGTCGGCGGCGCGCAGCCGCCCGTAGAAGTGGCCGGCGTCGGTGACCGTGGCGATGAACCACTTTGCCTCGGAGACCGGCACGAACGACGCCACCACGCGCCGGCCGTCGATCGTCGTCTCCAGCCAGCCGGGCCGGCCCTTCAGCATGGCGGCCGTCACCTCGCGCAGGCCGGGATCGGCGTCGGCGAGCAGCGACTGCGCCTTGGTGTTGATGTTGCCGCGCCGGCGCTCGTCGGGGTGGGCGATGGCGATGCCGGTGGAGTTGACCGCGAACGAATAGCTTCGCGGCCCGTTGTTGAAGCCGCCAAGCTCGCGGACGATGGTGGCCGTGTCGATCATGCCGCCGAACACGCCGAGAATCTCGGCCCCGGGTTCATCGCTGCGATAGATGGGGCTGGTGACGGCGACGATGTCGGTGCCCAGCGAGCGAGAGACCACGGGGTCGGATGCGTAGACCTGGCCCTGCATCGAGGCCTTGAAGTGCGCGCGGTCGCTGAGGTTCTGCCCCTTCACGAAGTCGACCTTGGAGTTGTAGTAGCTGCCGTCGGGGTTGATCTGCGCGAAGATGTAGAACCACGGCGTGCGTTCGTGCTTGGCCTTCAGGAACGGCCCGGACACCGACCAGTCCATCGCGCGCAGCGTGGGCGTGTTGGCCAGCGTGGCCACCTCGGCCTTGCGCATCGACAGCCAGGTGTCGACCCGGCCGGTCAGCGTCTCGGTCTTGCCCTGCAGTGCGCCAACTTCCTCGGCGAGCAGATCGGAACGGAACTTCGTGAAGCCCAGGTAGCCCATCAGGCTGACGGCCAGGAAGAAGGCCGCCAGCATCAGGTTGAAGCGGAGGTCGAGGTGCTCGGTGTCGTTCTTCAAGCGGGGCTCCCGGTCTTGGAAGGGGCTTCCGGCAGGACCGCCCAAGGCGCCGTCAGCCGGAACACGACACACCTCTGGGGTTTTCGGCATGACCGGGCCGCCCTTGAGAGACCACCGCGACGCGCTCGCCAGAAGGCGGTCGCGGGTTGTCAGGACGCGATGGCATTGTCGTGAGTCCGGACGGGGTGGGCAACGAGGCGGAGGAGACTCTCACAAAGTCTGACACTTCGCCGGGCGATGGCCGGTGGGCCGTCGCGGCTGGTGGTTCCGTTCAGCGCCCGGCGCGTGGCACGGCGGCCATCGCTTCGTCCCTGACCGCGCGCCGGTCCGGCCCCCGCGGTGGTACATCTTCCTGGCGATCACCTCCGCAGCGGTCTCGACGCGCACCGGCCGCCCCTGGATCTCCCATCGCTCCCAGGCTGCGTCGGTCAGGTTCGGTGCGGCCACGAAGTCGATCTCGCCTTCCTCGAACTGCGGCTTGACGAACGAGCCCGGCATCTCCGTGTACTCCTCGGTCAGAGATGCCGCCGTGTCGCTGAGTCGGGGCGTCACGTAGCCGAGGTACTGCGGGTCCGGCAGGAAGATGTCGATGTCCTTGCTGAGGCGGTGTCGGTACCTGAACATCAGGACGGTCCCGCCTCCGAAGGTCCAGAACGGGTCCGCAAGCCCGCCATGGCGCTTGGATGTCGTCGACCAGCCGCAGCGCTCGCTGGAACAGCACTTCCCAGGGGCCGGACGGGAGCGACTTCATCACGCCGTCATCACGCCCACAGGCCCTGCCGGTGCACCGCCAATGACCTGGCGAGCTTCGCAACATTGCGCCATACAGCCTTGGGCGCGACGCCCTCCTTCGCGGCGGCTTCCTCCACGGCCATCACCACCAGGGGCACCGGCGCCTCGTCAAGCAGGTGCGTCAGATGGGCCGCGTAGCCCTTCGGTACGCTGCCGCTGACCAGCGCATGGCCGAGCGTGTCGGGCGACACCTCCTGGACGTAGCTCACGCTGGCGTTCTTCGCCGCCATCCACAGGCCCCGCTTCCGAGCGCGCGCGGCCCGGCTGGGCGGATCGAGGTCCAGCCCAAGCACGGCCAGGACCTGGGCTACCCGGTTGAATCCCAGATCGCTCAGAGCACCCGCTTCCAGGCCGACAAGCGTCTGCCGCGAAAGCCCGCTCAGCTGTGCGAGCCGGGACTGCGACAGTCCCAGCGTCTCGCGCCGCTCGCGGATGATGGTGCCCAGGCTGGAGAGGTCCACAGCTTGGCCTGAAGAACTGTCGAATACTTTTGGACACGCTAGCGCCTCCGGACCACACCCGCCAGGCGCTCGCCAGCGGCGCCGCAGGCCGCTCGCTGCCCACAGCCGTGACAAATGTGCTCGCTGTCTGGCCACTGCGGGCGATCGAGTCCATCGATCAGTCGACGGTGTCTCGCTGCAACGGCTTCGACTTGCTCCCGCGACATCAAGCCTTCCGCTCGTGAGGTCGGTGGCGCTGAGTGCCCGCCGGGGAAGACAACGAACACCTCGTCAGACACACGAACACGCAGTTCGTCCTCCACGGCCACCCGCTGCGCAGAGAGCTGGATGACATCCGACGTTCTCACCGCTGGGGCCGACCGCGTCTTCAGTTCGACCAGCACAACCCGACCGGTTGGCAGCTGATAAGCCCTGTCTACCCTCGCCACGATGGGCCAGCGGCTCTTCGACCTGAACTGCGCCGCCACGCAGATCAATTCGGCATCCCGCAGAGCGGCCGGTCGGTCCCCCCACTCTGCAACGCGTGCGCGGTGACGCCGGAACAGATGCCACGCGACTGCCAAGGCGACAGCCAGGAGCAGCACCCACGGCCACATCGACTCAAGCCGCATGGTCGACGCCTTGCCGACCATCGCCGCCAGCCATGCGCCACGAAACCGTGGATCCACCTGGTCAACCGCAGCGGTGGCGGGCAGTGCTGCAGAACTGTGCAAAGGCGGGGCCCGGCCGCATGGTAGGCCGCCACCAGGCGGCGCGCCCAAGGCCGCGGCCGCAGGACCGTACCCGCGTCGCAACTCGCGTTCTTGCACTGCTTGTCGGTGAGCATGGGGGAACAAAACGTCAAGTGGCTGCGAACACGCCACTTGTTCCCCCAGATGTTCCCCCAGCTTCGCTGCACTGCCGTGGGACGGCAGGAGCCTTCCTGACTCAAGCGACTGTCTAAGTCGTTGATCTAGCGGGAAGTTCGGTCCGGCATGGGACCTGATGAAACGCTGGGATGGGGTGGCTGATGGGACTCGAACCCACGACGACCAGAATCACAATCTGGGACTCTACCAACTGAGCTACAGCCACCGTCGAAGCGGAGGAGTATAGAGGCACGGTGTCCTCAGCGCCCGGTGCCCTCGGTCTCGGACTGCATGCGCACGCCCTTCTCGATCTGGGCCTTGAAGCGCGTGCGCAGCGACGCCGCATAGGCGTCGGCCTCGGCCGCGCCCCAGGCCTGCGCATAGCGCTCGCGCAGCATCGCTTCAGTCCCTGCGGCAGGGTCGCGCGACAGCACCTTCGTGATGCGCAGCACCAGATACCCGCCGCCCTTGAGGTCAACACCTAGGACGGCCGGCAGCGTGCGCACGTCGGCACTCATCACGGCGTCCACCACCGACGGTGGGGCGCCCTGCGTGTCCACGCGCGACAGCACCGCGGTCGGACCCAGCAGCGAATCGGCCGGGTTCTTGCGCAGGGCCTCCTTGCGGGCCTCGCCGGCCTGT
>JBILSW010000180.1:0-5971 GCA_044371895.1 Rubrivivax sp. | reverse complement strand
CCAGGGCACACGCGCGCAGCTCGACCGCGGCGAGGTCAAGCACAGCACCAAGAAGCCGTTCCGCCAGAAGGGCACCGGGCGCGCACGCGCCGGCATGACCAGCTCGCCGCTGTGGCGCGGCGGCGGCCGCATCTTCCCGAATCGCCCCGACGAGAACTTCTCGCAGAAGGTCAACAAGAAGATGTACCGCGCCGGAATGGCGTCGATCCTGTCGCAGCTGGCCCGCGACGGCCGCCTCGCGGTGGTCGACGGCATCAGCCTGGAAGCTCCCAAGACCAAGCTGCTGGCCGCGAAGTTCAAGGCCATGGGCCTGGGCACGGACAACAAGAACTCGGTGCTGGTGATCGCCGACCAGATCGACGACAACGTCGCGCTGGCCAGTCGCAACCTCGCCAACGTGCTCGTCGTCGAGCCGCGCTACGCCGATCCGCTGAGCCTCGTCTTCTACAAGAAGGTGCTGGTGACCAAGGGCGCGATCGAACAGCTCAAGGAGATGTTCGCATGAGCCGCCCCAATCCGACCCCCGCCGAACGCAAGTTCGACCAAGGCCGCCTGGCCCAGGTGCTGGTCGCGCCGATCATCTCCGAGAAGGCCACGCGCATCGGCGAGAAGCAGAACCAGGTGATGTTCAAGGTGCTGCGCGACGCCACCAAGCCCGAGATCAAGGCCGCGGTGGAGCTGATGTTCAAGGTCGAGGTGGCCTCGGTCAGCACGGCCGTCCAGAAGGGCAAGGTCAAGCGTTTCGGCCGCACCATCGGCCGCCGCGACCACGTCAAGAAGGCGTTCGTCGCGCTCAAGCCGGGCCAGGAGCTCAACTTCTCCGGGGAGGCCGCGTAATGGCCATCGTCAAAGTCAAGCCCACCTCGCCCGGCCGCCGTGCCGTGACGAAGGTGGTGCACAAGCACCTGCACAAGGGCGAGCCCGAGGCCTCTCTGCTCGAGCCGCAGAAGCAGAAGTCCGGCCGCAACAACAACGGCCACATCACGATGCGGCACAAGGGTGGTGGCCACAAGCACCACTACCGCGTCGTCGACTTCGTTCGCAACAAGGACGGCATCCCGGCGAAGGTCGAACGCATCGAGTACGACCCCAACCGCACTGCCCACATCGCGCTGCTGTGCTACGCCGACGGCGAGCGCCGCTACGTCATCGCCCCGCGCGGTGTCGAAGCCGGCGCCACGCTGCTGAGCGGTGCCGAGGCGCCGATCAAGGCCGGCAACACGCTCCCCATCCGCAACATCCCGGTGGGCTCGACAATCCACTGCGTGGAGATGCTGCCCGGCAAAGGCGCGCAGATCGCACGCTCGGCCGGCACCAGCGTCACGCTGATGGCGCGCGAGGGCGTCTATGCCCAGGTGCGGCTGCGCTCGGGCGAAGTGCGCAAGATCCACATCGACTGCCGCGCCACGATCGGCGAGGTCAGCAACGAGGAACACAGCCTGCGCCAGTACGGCAAGGCCGGTGCCATCCGCTGGAAGGGCATCCGCCCGACCGTCCGCGGCGTCGCGATGAACCCGATCGACCACCCGCACGGTGGCGGCGAAGGCCGCACCGGCGAGGCGCAGCCACAGGTGTCGCCGTGGAACACGCTCACGAAGGGCTACCGCACGCGGAACAACAAGCGCACGCAGACGATGATCGTCTCGCGCCGCAAGAAGTGAGGTCGTAAGCCATGACCCGTTCGCTCAAGAAGGGTCCCTTCGTGGACCACCACCTTCTGGCCAAAGTCGAGAAGGCTGCCGCCATCAAGGACAAGAAGCCGATCAAGACCTGGTCGCGACGCAGCACCATCCTGCCGGAGTTCATCGGACTTACGGTGGCCGTGCACAACGGCAAGCAGCACGTGCCGGTGTACGTGACCGACCAGATGGTCGGCCACAAGCTCGGCGAGTTCGCCCTCACCCGCTTGTTCAAGGGTCACCCCGCGGACAAGAAGGCCAAGAAGTAAGGAGCCGCACAATGGCAACCGAAACCAGGGCCATAGTTCGTGGCGTGCGTCTTTCGGCCGACAAGGGCCGGCTGGTGGCTGACATGATCCGCGGCAAGAAGGTCGACCAGGCGCTGAACATCCTGTCGTTCACGCAGAAGAAGGCCGCCGGCATCATCAAGAAGGCAGTCGACTCGGCCGTGGCCAATGCCGAGCACAACGACGGCGCCGACATCGACGAGTTGCGCATCAAGAGCATCTACGTCGAGCAGGGCGCCGTGCTCAAGCGCTTCTCGGCCCGCGCCAAGGGCCGCGGAGCGCGTATCAGCAAGGGCACCTGCCACATCTACGTGACCGTGGGGAACTGACAGCATGGGACAGAAGATCCACCCGACAGGGTTCCGCCTCGCCGTCACGCGCGCCTGGCAGAGCCGCTGGTTCGCCGACAAGGGCAACTTCGCGACGATGCTGGCCGAGGACCTGAAGGTCCGCGAGTACCTCAGGACCAAGCTCAAGAGTGCCGCCGTCTCGCGCATCCTCATCGAGCGCCCGGCCAAGAACGCCCGCATCACCATCTTCTCTGCGCGTCCGGGCGTGGTGATCGGCAAGAAGGGCGAGGACATCGAAAACCTCAAGGCCGAGCTCGCCAAGCGGCTGGGCGTGCCGGTGGCGGTGAACATCGAGGAAATCCGAAAGCCGGAGGTCGATGCGCAGCTGATCGCCGACAGCATCACGCAGCAGCTTGAGAAGCGCATCATGTTCCGCCGCGCCATGAAGCGCGCGATGCAGAACGCCATGCGCCTGGGTGCGCAGGGCATCAAGATCATGTCCTCGGGCCGCCTCAACGGCATCGAGATCGCGCGCTGCGAGTGGTACCGCGAGGGTCGCGTGCCGCTGCACACCCTGCGCGCCGACATCGACTACGGCTTTTCCGAGGCCAAGACGACCTACGGCGTGATCGGCGTCAAGGTTTGGGTCTACCGCGGTGACCGCCTCGCCAACGGTGAGGCCCCACAGCTGCCCAAGACCGACGCCGACAACGAGCGCCGCGATCGCCGTGGCCCGCGCCCCGACGGCCGTCCAGGTGCCGGCCGCGGCCGCCCGGGGGCCGATCGTGCCCCGCGCACCGACGGTGCCCCATCCGTTGCCGCGCCCGCCGGGGATGCCCCGAGGACCCCCGCCGTGAAGCGCGTCCGCAAGGCCGCCCCGGCCGGTGGCGCCACCCAAGGAGACTGACGATGCTGCAACCCGCACGTCGCAAGTTCCGCAAGGAACACAAGGGCCGCAACACCGGCATCGCCACGCGTGGCGCGGCCGTGTCGTTCGGCGAGTTCGGCCTCAAGGCCACCGAGCGCGGCCGAATCACGGCGCGCCAGATCGAGGCTGCCCGCCGCGCCATCAGCCGCCATATCAAGCGCGGCGGCCGCATCTTCATCCGCATCTTCCCGGACAAGCCGATCTCGCAGAAGCCGGCCGAGGTCCGCATGGGCAACGGCAAGGGCAACCCCGAGTACTACGTCGCCGAGATCCAGCCGGGCAAAGTCCTGTACGAGATCAACGGCGTTCCCGAGCAGCTTGCCCGCGAGGCCTTCCAGCTCGCAAGCGCCAAGCTGCCCCTGCGCACCACGTTCGTGGCGCGCCAGGTGGGCACCTGAAGGAGCCGCCACCATGAAGGCATCTGAACTGCGCGCCAAGGAAATCGCGGCGCTCGAGAAGGAAGTCACCGAGCTGCTCAAGGCCCACTTCGGCCTGCGCATGCAGAAGGCGACGCAACAGCTCACCAACCACGCCCAGCTCGGCAACGTGAAGCGCGACGTCGCGCGGGTGAAGACCATCATCGCCGAGAAGAAGCGCGCCGCCGCCAAGGGCGCCGCGACGGAGGGCGCCAAGTGAGCCAGGACACCACGGGTAGCCAGACCCAAGCCAAGAACCGCCGCACCCTGATCGGCCGCATAGTCAGCGACAAGCGCGCCAAGACGGTGACGGTGCTGGTCGAGCGCCGCACCGCGCACGAGCTGTACGGCAAGATCGTTGGCCACAGCAGCAAGTACCACGCCCACGACGAAAAGGGCGAGTACAAGCTCGGCGACGTGGTCGAGATCTCCGAGGGTCGGCCGATCAGCAAGACCAAGTCGTGGACGGTGACGCGCCTAGTCGAGAAGGCCACGCTCGTCTGAGCCGGCTCCCCACCAGGAGAACCCCATGCTGAAAGTTGGAGACAAGCTGCCCGCGGGCAGCCTGCAGGAATTCATAGAGGTCGAGGGCAACGGTTGCACGCTGGGCCCCAACGGCTTCGACATTGCGCAGAGCACGGCGGGCAAGACCATCGCCGTCTTCGCGCTGCCCGGGGCCTACACGCCCACCTGCTCGGCCAAGCACGTGCCGGGCTACGTAGAGCACGCCGATGCCTTCAAGGCCGCGGGTGTCGACGAGATCTGGTGCATCTCCGTCAACGACGCCTTTGTCATGGGTGCCTGGGGCCGCGACCAGAAGACCAGCGGCAAGGTGCGCATGATGGCCGACGGCTCGGCCGCCTTCGCTTCCGCAACCGAGCTGACTCTGGACCTGACTGCCCGCGGCATGGGCGTGCGCATCCAGCGCTTCTCGATGTTGGTGGTGGACGGAGTGGTGCGAACGCTCAACATCGAGGCCCCGGGCAAGTTCGAGGTCAGCGACGCAGCGACGCTGCTGGCGCAGGCCCAGGCACTGAATGCCTGAACACGGCCTGGCCTCGCCCGGGCGCTTGACGCTGCCGCCGCCGCTGTGTGATACTGTAAAGCTTCGCCAAAATCGGCGTCCGCGCGGGCGCAGGGTTGCGGCCTCATACCCCAACACGGGCCCGAGACTGGGCATGCCAGCCGCGACAGCGGAGGCGCGCGCAAGTCGGGATAGGAACATGATCCAAATGCAATCGCGGCTCGACGTAGCCGACAACACGGGCGCGAAGTCCGTCATGTGCATCAAGGTGCTCGGCGGCTCGAAGCGGCGTTACGCCGGCATCGGCGACGTCATCAAGGTCAGCATCAAGGAAGCCGCGCCGCGTGGCCGCGTCAAGAAGGGCGAGGTCTACAGCGCGGTCGTCGTGCGCACCGCCAAGGGCGTGCGCCGCCAGGACGGCTCGCTGATCAAGTTCGACGGCAACGCCGCCGTGCTGCTCAACGCCAAGCTGGAACCCATCGGCACCCGCATCTTCGGCCCTGTGACTCGCGAGCTGCGCTCCGAGCGCTTCATGAAGATCGTGTCGTTGGCTCCTGAAGTTCTCTGAAGGTGCTCTGACATGAACAAGCTCAAGAAGGGCGACAAGGTCATAGTGATCGCCGGCCGCGACAAGGGCAAGCGCGGCACAGTCTCGCGCCGCGTCGATGACGACCACATCGTGGTTGACGGCGTCAACGTCGTGAAGAAGCACACCAAGCCGAACCCGCTGAAGGGCACCACCGGCGGCGTGATCGACAAGACCATGCCCATCCACCAGAGCAACGTGGCCATCTTCAATGCCGCCACCGGCAAGGCGGACCGCGTCAGCATCAAGAGTCGCCCCGGCAAGGACGGCAAGCCCGTCAACTACCGCGTCTACAAGTCCAGCGGCGAAGAGATCAAGGCGTAATCATGGCGAAGACCCAAGCTGTCCCTGCCGGGAAGGCCGACGCGGTGAAGAGCGCGCGCCTGCAGACGATCTACCGCGAGAAGATCGTTCCCGAATTGATGAAGAAATTCGGGTACACCTCGGTGATGCAGGTCCCGCGCCTGGAGAAGATCACGCTGAACATGGGCGTGTCCGAGGCTGTGAGCGACAAGAAGGTGATGGACAACGCCGTCGGCGACCTCACCAAGATCGCCGGCCAGAAGCCCGTGGTCACCAAGAGCAAGAAGGCCATCGCCGGCTTCAAGATCCGCGATGGGGTGCCCATCGGCTGCATGGTCACGCTGCGCGGCATCCGCATGTACGAGTTCCTGGACCGCTTCGTCACTGTGGCCCTGCCGCGCGTGCGCGACTTCCGCGGCATCAGCGGCCGCAGCTTCGACGGCCGGGGCAACTACAAC
>JBILSW010000528.1:0-2764 GCA_044371895.1 Rubrivivax sp. | reverse complement strand
GTGGCCGCGCGCGCGCAGCGCCGCGAGGGCGGTCTCGTTCAGCCGGCCGGCCTCCACGACGGTGACCGGCCCGTTCAGGCTGGCCACCAGCGGCGCGGCCAGCGCGTCGTCGAGCCGGTGGCCGCGCTCCAGCGTGTCGACGATGACGCGCGCCACCGCCGGGATGATGAACGGGCCCAGCGCCGAGCCCAGCACGAGCACGGGCTCGCCGCGCCGACGGTCGAAGACGATGGTCGGGCTCATGCTGCTGCGCGGCCGCTTGCCCGGCTGCACGCGGTTGGCCACGGCCTGGCCCTGGGCGTCGGCGGGCAGGAAGCTGAAGTCGGTGAGCTGGTTGTTGAGGAGGAAGCCGCCCGGCAGGCCGGTGCCGCCGTCGCTGACGATCTGCGCGCCGAACTGCGCCTCGATGGAGCTGGTGAGCGCCACGACGCCGCCCTCGCCGTCGGCCACGCTCAGATGCGTGGTGCCCAGGGCCTCGGGCTGCGCGGCGCGGCCCGTCATCACCGCGCCCACCGGCAGCCCCGGCTCGGCCGTGCCCAGGCTGTGCGGGCCCACGCGCGAGGCGCGGCCCTGCAGGTAGGCCGGCTGCACCAGGTTCAGCCAGTCGCCGCCGGGCGCGCCGACGTAGGCCGGGTCGGCGACGTAGGCCGCGCGGTCGGCGAAGGCCAGGCGCGAGACTTCCGCCCAGTGGTGCAGCCGCTCGGCCTCGTCCGCCGGCGGCGGCAGCGCCACCCACAGGCCCAGCATCTGCGCCACAGCCAGCCCGCCCGAGGAAGGCGGCGGAAAGCCGCACACGCGCCAGCGCTCGCGCCAGTCCACGCACAGCGGCTCGCGTTCGACGGCGCGGTAGCCGGCGAGGTCGGCCGTCGACAGCCCGCCCGGCCCTGCCGAGGCGCTGCGCACGCGGCGGGCCAGGTCTTCGGCCACCGCGCCGTGGTGCATCGCCGCCGCGCCCTCGGCGGCGATGCGGCGCAGCACCGCGGCCAGCGCCGGGTTGGCCACCCGCTCGCCGACGGCGCGCGGCGTGCCGTCGGCACGGAAGTACAGCGCCGCGGCGCGCGCGTCGCCACGCAGCGTGGGCGTTTCGCTCAGTTGCCGGTGCAGGCGCGGGCCGATGGGTGCGCCGGCCTCGGCCAGCGCGATGGCCGGCTGCAGCAGCTGCGCCCAAGGCAGGCGGCCGCCCTGCGCGTGGGCCGCCGCCCAAACGGCCACGGCACCCGGCACACCCACCGCCAGGCCGCTGCGCTGCGCCTCCCGCAGGGCCAGCGGCCGGCCGTCGGCGCCCAGGAACATTCGCTCGCCGGCCACCGCGGGCGCCGTCTCGCGGCCGTCCCAGGCGCGCAGGCGCCGGCCGTCCCAGTGCAGCAGCAGCGCGCCGCCGCCGATGCCGCTGGACTGCGGCTCGACCACGCCAAGCGCGAAGGCCATGGCAATGGCAGCGTCCAGCGCATTGCCGCCCTGGCGCAGCACCGCCAGGCCGGCATCGGCCGCCAGCGGGTGCGCGGCGGCCACGGCGTGGCGGGCGTAGTCGCGCGCCGGTCGCGGGGCCAGGACACTGGCCCCTTCCGGCAGGGCCAGGGCCGCCGCGGGAGGAGCCGGCGTCGGTGCGGGGGCCCGGACGCTGCAGCCCGCCAGCGCCGCTGCGAGCAGCGGCGCGGCCAGGGCCACGCGAAGGGTGATGGGGCAGCGGCGCAGCATGGCGCCGCATTGTCGGCCGGCGGCTGCTCAGTGCAGCGGCACGCCCGTCTTGGCCTGCAGTTCCTCGCGCGTGACGCCGGGCGCAATCTCGACGATCTTCAGGCCGTGGGGTGTGACGTCCATGACCGCGAGGTCGGTGATGATGCGGTCGACCACGCCCACCCCGGTGAGCGGCAGCGTGCACTGCGGCAGGATCTTCAGCTCGAAGCCCGAGCCGTCCTTCTTGCGCGCCACGTGCTCCATCAGCACGACCACGTTGCGCACGCCGGCCACCAGGTCCATCGCGCCGCCCATTCCCTTGACCATCTTGCCGGGGATCATCCAGTTGGCCAGGTCGCCCTTGGCGCTGACCTGCATGGCGCCGAGGATGGACAGGTCGATCTTGCCGCCGCGGATCATCGCGAAGCTGTCGTGGCTGCCGAAGATGCTGCTGCCGGGCAGCGTGGTCACGGTCTGCTTGCCGGCGTTGATGAGGTCGGCGTCGACCTCGCTCTCGTCCGGGAAGGGTCCGATGCCCAGCATGCCGTTCTCGCTCTGCAGCCAGACCTCCATGCCCTCGGGCACGAAGTTGGCCACCAGCGTGGGCAGCCCGATGCCGAGGTTGACGTAGTAGCCGTCCTGCAGTTCACGGGCCGCGCGCGCGGCCATCTCGTCGTGGGTCCAGGGCATCTCAGGCTCCCTTCGGGTTCTGCTTGGTGGTGCGCTTCTCGATGCGCTTCTCGGGCGTGGCGTTGAGCACGAGGCGGTGCACGTAGATGCCGGGCAGGTGGATGGCGTCGGGATCGAGGCTGCCGGTCTCGACGATCTCCTCGACCTCGACCACGCTCAAGCGGCCGGCCATGATCACCGCCGGGTTGAAGTTGCGCGCCGTGCGGCGGAACACCAGGTTGCCGGAACGGTCAGCCTTCCAGGCCTTGCCCAGGCTGACGTCGGGCATCAGGCTGCGCTCCATCACGTACAGCTCGCCATCGAACTCGCGCGTCTCCTTGCCCTCGGCCACCAGGGTGCCCACGCCCGTCTTCGTGAAGAAGGCCGGGATGCCTGCGCCGCCGGCGCGCAGCTTCTC
>JBILSW010000466.1:0-3221 GCA_044371895.1 Rubrivivax sp. | reverse complement strand
AGCGTGCCCTGGGGCGTGAACTCCAGCCGGAGCTCGCCGGCCAGATACTGGCGCTCGAACTCCTTGTTCTCGCCGACGTAGCTGCTGATCATCTTCGTGATCTGCCGCGTGGCCAGCAGCTTGCCGAGGCCGAAGCCATCGACGCCGGCGTTGTTGCTGATGGCGGTGAGGTTCTTCGCGCCGCTGTCGCGCAGCGCATCGATCAGGGCCTCGGGAATGCCGCACAGCCCGAAGCCGCCCACGGCGAGCAGCTGCCCGTCGCGGACGATGCCGTCCAGCGCGGCGGCGGCGCTGGGATAGATCTTGTTCATGGATGCCGTGGCCTCGAAGAGGGGTTCAGGGGTGGGAGCCGACCGCCAGCGTACTACGTATGCGATTACGTAGACAGTCCGTAAGATCGCCTAAGCATCCTGCCGCATCCGCCACCCTGCCCACCGAAAGCCCCGCCATGGACCAGCCCTCCCTTGCCACCCCGGAGCAGTTGCAGCAGGCGCTGCACGACCAGTTCGCCCCCTGGTTACGCCAGCTCGGCCTGCGCGTGGAGGGCGCCGCGCTGGGCGAGGTGCGCCTGGCGCTGCCGGTGACGCCGCCGCACGTCCACGCCGGCGGCGTGCTGTGCGGGCAGACCATGATGGCCGCCGCCGACACCGCCATGGTGCTGGCGGTGATGACGCACCTGGGCGGCTTCAGGCCGATGACGACGGTGCAGCTGCAGACCAGCTTCCTGCGCGGCGTGAAGGCCGACGCCGGCACGGTGGCCGTGGTGGCGCGCGTGCTCAAGATGGGCCGCAACCTCGTCTTCGGCGAGATCGAGCTGCGCGGCCCCGACGGCGCCCTGGCCGCCCACGCCACCACCACCTACGCGCTGCTGTGACGGCCGCGGCCGCCGACTATCGCGTCGCCTTCGAGCTGGCCCCGGTGGGCCTGGTGCTGTCGCGCGAGCGGCTCATGGTGGACGTGAATCGCGAGCTGCTGCGCATCTTCGGCGCCGAGCGCGAGGATCTCGTGGGCCGCAGCTTCGAGATCCTCTACCCCTCGGCCGACGAGTTCGCGCGCACGGGCGAGCGCATCGCCCTGCAGCTGGACGCCGACGGACGCTACGCCGACGACCGCGTGATGCGGCGCGTGGCCGGCGAGCTGTTCTGGTGCCACGTCAGTGGCCGCGCGCTCGACCCCGCGCGCCCGCACGCCAGCGGCATCTGGGCCTTCGAGGACCTTAGCGCGCAACGCGTGCTCAGCGTGCAGCTGACCCCGCGCGAGCGCGAGGTGGCCGCGCTGCTGGTGCAGGGGCTCACCAGCAAGGGCGTGGGCCGGCAGCTCGGCATCAGCCCGCGCACGGTGGACGTCTACCGCGCCCGCCTGATGAAGAAGACCGGCAGCGCAACCACGCCCGAGCTGGTGACGAAGCTGCTACAACGCGGCCCATGATCACCGTCCACCACCTCGAGAACTCGCGCTCGCAGCGCGTGCTCTGGCTGCTCGAAGAGCTCGGCGCGCCCTACACCGTCAGGCGCTACGCGCGCCACCCCGTCACCCTGCTGGCGCCGCCCGAGCTGAAAGCCGTGCACCCGCTGGGCAAGAGCCCGGTCATCGACGACGACGGCACCGTGGTGGCCGAGAGCGGCGCCATCGTCGAGTACCTCGTCGACACCCACGGCGGCGGCCGCCTGAAGCCGCCGCCGGGCACGCCCGAGGCGCGGCGCTACACGTACTGGCTGCACGTCGCCGAGGGCAGTCTGATGCCGCCGCTGCTGGTGGCGCTGATCTTCGCCAAGTTGCGAGGCGCCAAGGTGCCGTTCTTCGTGAAGCCCATCGTCAAGGGCATCGCGGCGCAGGTGCACAAGGCCTACATAGACCCCAACGTGAACAACCTGCTGGCCTTCCTCGAATCCGAGCTGCAGCAGCGCGAGTGGTTCGCGGGCGACGAGTTCACGGCGGCCGACGTGCAGATGAGCTACCCGCTGGAAGCCGCCGCGGCCGGCCGCGCGGGCTTCACGGCGCAGAGCCACCCGAGGCTGCATGCCTGGCTGATGCGCTGCCAGGCGCGGCCGGCCTACCAGCGCGCGCTGGCCGCGGGCGGGCCGTACTCGGTGATCCCCTGAACGCCGGCGCTCAGCCGCCCTCGAGCCGCGCGCGGAACCAGTCGGGCATGGGTGCCGAGCGCTTCGCGGCGTAGTCGGTCCACACGGTGCGCGCGCCGCCCTCGGCGTACACCACCCCGGGCTCGTCGACGCGCTCGATGGTGTGGAAGGTGTCGAAGCTGCTGCGGCCCGGGTTGGCCACGCTCATCGTGACGCGCACGTCGCCGGGGAATTCCAGCTGCCGCAGGAAGTTGCAGAAGGCGTTCACGATCACCGGGCCCTGCGTGGACAGCTTTGCATCGACGCCGATGGAGAAGATCCAGTCGAGCCGGCAGACCTCCATGTAGCGGAAGTAGAGCGTGTTGTTGACGTGGCCCATGGCGTCCATGTCGCCCCAGCGCAGCGGCATCACCATCTCGTGCAGCCGCCGTGCGTCCGTGGGCAGCACGAAGCGCAGGCCAGGTCCCGCTTCCGTTCGCCCTGAGCCTGGCGAAGGGCTTGCGTCCGGCGCGCTGGGCTTCGACAAGCTCAGCCCGAACGGTGGTCTCAGCCCGAACGGTGGTGTTTCCGTCGACTCACCCGTCAGCAGCTGCGCCCAGCGCGACTCGCGCTCCCCCGACGCGCGAACCAGCTTCGCCACGCGGGCCGGCGTCTTGGCCGCGAGTTCGTCGAGGAAGCCCTCGACCGAGGAGATGTCGGCGAAGCGGTGCAGCCGCTCGGCATTGAGCCGCAGCTCGGCGGCGGTCTGCGGCCCGCGCAGCAGCAGCACCGCCAGCAGCGCCACGCTCTGCGAGGGCAGGCCCAGCACGCGGCCCGTGTTGTGCTCGAAGCGCACGACGCGGCTGCCGCTGACCTCGACCACCAGGCTCAGGCGCTTGAGCTCGTCGAGCGCCAGCAGCACCTCGTGCTCCGACAGCTCCGTCACCGGCTGCCGTGCCGTCTTCTGGTTGCAGCCCGCCACCAGCGCGTTCAGGCTCAGCGGGTAGGTGTCGGGCACCGTGGCCGCCTTCTCCACCAGCACGCCCAGGATGCGGCCCTCGGCCGCGCTCAGCGTCCGCATCGCACGGTCAGATGGCTTGGCCGTCGTCGGCGGTAATGACGGCGCCGTTGACGAAGTGGCTCTCGTTGGCGCACAGCATC
>JBILSW010000179.1:0-6018 GCA_044371895.1 Rubrivivax sp. | reverse complement strand
CGCCCCCGTCGCCTGCGTCAACGAACACCGACAGAGGCACCCCGAACACATTGACGTACTCAGGCAAGAAGCGGCCGTTCTCGTTCTTGTCGTAACCCACGCGGCGAAGGCCGCGGCCGATCACCTTCTCGCACAGCAACTGGCTCGTGAACGCACGCAGGCCCATGATGTGGGTGACGTTCTTCGCGTCCCAGCCCTCGGACAACATCGCCACCGAGATCACGCTCTGCAGGCGCTGACCCGCCTGCCCATGCTTGCCCACGTTGTCCACGATGGCGCGCAGCAGGTCTTCCTTGTCCAGGGCCAGCAGCCGCGCCTCGCGGTCGGCCGGCAACCGGGCTGCTCGCACGATCTCCCGCAGGCGGCTCACGTACTCGGGCGCGACCGATGAGGCCTTCTCGCCCATCTCGGCCTTCTCCAGCACCTTGGAGTCCACGCGCAGGGTCTGCTCCGGCGACTTCAGCTCCGGCCAGTGCGCGTCGCCATGGTTGAGGTAGTGCTCGACGCGTGCCGCGGTCTCCACGCGGTTGCACACGGTCAGCATCACGGGTGGCGAGTGGTGCCCTGCCATTTGCCAGTCGTGCAGGGCCACGCGCCAGTCGGCGCCCAGCAGCGTGTAGGCATCCTGAACCAGCTTGGGCAGCGCCTCATGGGGCTCGGCGCCCCGCCGGTTCAGGTCTTCCTGCACATCGGGGTCGCGGTACAGGTGGTAGAGCTTGGAGCGATAGCTCTTGGCATCCGGCAGCGCATCATCCCGGATCACCACGCGCGGGGTCTTCACCAGACCCGCCTCGATGGCGTCGGTCAGGCCAAAGTCGCTGACGATCCAGCTGAAGAGGCCTTCCTCGCTGTTGGTCTTGCCGGTGGGCGCAAACGGCGTCGCCGACAAGTCGAAGCAGCGGCCGATGCGCCGTGTGTGGTGGATACGGTCCAGGCCTTCGATCCAGCGCGTGGCCTCGTCCAGGTCCAGGCCCAGTCGTTCCGCATCCGCCTTGCTGATCTTCACATCGGCCGGCTTGCGGTAGGCGTGGTGCGCCTCGTCGTTGATCACCACGATGTCGCGGTGCTGTGCCAGCCGGCCCAGCACGCGCCGCGTGTAGACCTCGTCGGTCTCGCGCCCCTTCTTGACCACCGAGCGGTCCGGCTCCTTCGCCGGCATCAGCGTGTGCCAGTTCTCCACCAGCACCTCGGCCTGGTTGAGCTTCTGCCGCATCGACTCGGAAGGGCAGGTCGAGAACTCGTCATAGGCGTTGGCTGGGTTGCCGGGCAGCAGCACCTGCAGGCGTTCCTTCACGGTCAGGCCCGGCGCCACGATGAAGATGGCGGGCGAGAAGTCGCGTGGCCGCTTCGGGTACGTCACGGCGTTCAGCACCTGCCAGGTGATGAGCATCGCCATCACCGTGGTCTTGCCCGAGCCGGTGGCCATCTTGCTGCACACGCGTTCCCAGAGCCCGCCGTCGCCTTGCAGGAACACGCCTTGACGGTAGGCGTCAGTTGCCTCCACCCACCAGATCAGCGTCTCGATGGCTTCCAGCTGGCAGAAGTAGAACGGGTACTGCCGCGCGCCCTGGTCATGCCAATGGGTCAGCAGCTGCCGGGTGATGGCCGTGACGCCCGGGTAGTCGTCCGCACGCCAGCGGTCCACGCGCTGGCGAATCTCGTTCACCTGGTCCAGCGTCTCCACACGCCGCGTGTTGTTGCGGACGTCGTAGATCTCGTAGCTGGCCGGGCGGCGATCATCCACCAGCGTCAAGGTGCCGTCGCGCTGCGGCTGCCAATGCCGGCGCGGTGCCTCGAAGGGCGAGTTGATGATGACGTTGCCGGGGCGCTTCACGGCTGCACCATGCGGATGATGGCGTCGCGCAGATGGCCGAAACTGCGCGAGCGGTTGCGGCGCAGGTCCATGTGCGGCGCAATGCGCCGCGCTCCTTCACGCTTCTGGTAGCTCGGAAGGTGGCGCCTCAACTCGGCCTCCGGCGCCGCGATGCGGTCCGGATCCCGAAAAATCGCCCTTCGGTCCAGGTCGGCCAGGCTGGGGCGACCAAACGCCCTTGCCACGGCGGCCCAGTCGCCGAGAAAGAAGTTCTCAAGCTCGTGACAAGCCACCCGCACGACCGCATCGCTGCGCCCGGCCTCCACGCAGCGTTTTCGGAGTGCCTCTTTCACATCCAGGCAATCGCCGCTGTCCTGGTCTCGCAGGACGAGAAACCGAGATTGCGGCTGCATCCAATGCCGCAGCTTCAGGACCATGCGCCGCTCCATGTCCTGCTTGCCCTCGAAGATGATGAAGTGCGGCTTCACGTCGGCGGGAAGCAAGCTGGGCAGCCACGCCTGCAAGGCCTCCTTCTCGGACGGCCCTTCCAACAGGAAAACAAGGTGCCTCATCGTGGGTCGGCCCCGGTCAGCAGTCCTTCCTTCCACAAGTAACCCATGCGGTCACCAGCGGCCATGTACGCCGCCAGCTGCTCGTCGTCTGCCGCTCGATGGATGCGGGTGTAGCCGCCTTCCTTGGCCAGCCAGAACACCTCGTCGAGCTTCACCGCATTCAGGAAGTCCGGCGAATGGGTCGAAACGAACACCTGTCCGCCGCGCACCGCGTAGCCGCGGAACTCCTCGGCCAGGTCCCACAACAGCGACGGGTAGAGCTGGTTCTCAGGCTCCTCCACGCACAGCAGCGGGTGGGGTGCGGGGTCATGCAGCAGCACCAGGTAGGCCAGCATCTTGATCGTGCCGTCGGACACGAAGCGGGCCAGAAACGGATCCTCGAACGCACCGTCCGAGAACTTCAGCAGCACTCGCCCTTCCTCGGTGGTCTTGGCCTGCACGCTGGTGATGCCGGGCACCCGATGCTGGAGTCGATCCAGGATCTGCGCAAAGAGCATCGGGTGCTGGCGATGCAGGTACTCCACGACGAGCGACAGGTTTTCGCCTTCGCGGCTCAAGTGGTCTGCGTAGCCGGCCTCGACCTCGGGCCGGGCGCGGCTGATGTGGAAGTCCGACAGGTGCCAGTTCTCGATCAGGTTGCCCAGCGCCACGACGGCGGGAAACCGCTCGAATTGGGCCAGCCCCTTGATGGCCAGGATGTCGGGGCTCTTTAGCGTCTGCGACTCGCGCGTGAGCTTGCTTTCGTCTGCCACAGAATCGAGCTCGTTGGTCACGGCTTCGCCGGCACCGCGCGAGAAATCCAGGAACCGCCAGGGCTTTCCGCTGCTGCCCCGCCGGTATCGCAGCACCTCTCGCACCACCACCGCGCGGCCCCCCTCTTCGTCGATGTGCAGTTCGTAGGTGATGAGCTTGCTGGTGCGGTGGGTGTCGATGTCGGTCCGAATCTTCAGTTCGATCTCGATGGGGCCCTCGGCACCGCGACTGCGCACTTCCTGCAGCCCGCGGCTGCCGCCCAGCTTGGCCAAAGCCGAAGTCACGTTGCCCTGCATCGCATCGCGCAGGAACGCGAACACCGAGAACAGCGTGCTCTTGCCCGAGCCGTTGGCGCCCACCAGCACGCAAAAGCGCGGCACGTCCTTCAGCGTCACGTCGCGGAAGGCGCGGAAGTTCTTCAGGCGGATGGATTCGATCTGCATGGTGGATCTCTTGTTCAGCCGCCGTTGGCGGGCAGCAGCGGCAGGATCTTCAGCGACTCGATACCCCGGTCGTCGACGATCTTCACCGCCGCCTTGCCGTTCTTGCCCGCCTCGAAGGGCAGCGATACCGTGCCGTGGAACTGCTCCAGCAGGGCTTCATCCAGTTCGGCGCGGATGCTCTTCTTCAGCTTGCGCCAGCCTTCGTCTCTGCCCGCCATGGGAAAGAACACCTGGTGCGGGAAGAGGCTGCGGCCGTCGTAGTCGGTGTCCAGGCTCCACATCGCGATCCTTGACTTGCCGCCGGAGATGAGCTCGCCCTTCACGGTGTCGAAGTAGTCGAAGCCCATCACCTCCACCTGCCAGCGGCCGTCGGGCCGCCTTGTGGCCTGCACCTCGGGCTGGCCCATCAACCAGAAGCTCTGGTTGCTCGAGCGGGCCTTCTTCAGGTCTTCGGTCAGCAGGTCGGTGTTCATCTGCGCCTTCAGCGCGGTGATGCCCTTGAAGGCGTCGATGTCCTTCGCGGCCTCGGGGTCGAAGGTGAAGGCGCAGAACACGATCATCTTCGGCCGCGGGAACAGCTCGCCCGCTTCGCCGATGGCGTGCTCCACCTGCCGCTGTTCCAGCGCGCCGTGCTCGGGGCCGAAGCTCACCACCGCGCGTTCGCCGCTTTCCGCCAAGGTGCCCGTGGCGTGCAGGCAGGTGGTGCCGGCCATCACCTCCAGCTCGGCGAACTTCAGCATCTGCCCACCCTTGCCTCGGATGCCGGTCTTCAGCAGCTCGTCGCGCCACTGCTGCTGGCGGCTGGTTTCGCCGCTGCGTGCGATGCTGGTCTGGTACGACTGGTCTTCCGACGGCGTGGCGGCAGCGCCGCCTTCTGCCGCCTCCAGGCTCAGCACGGTGGGGAAGGGCACCGCTTCCACCGTGAACGGGCCGGTGATGCGCAGCTTGGTCTTGCTGGGCTCGGGCTTGTCGACCAGCGTCTCGCTGTCGGCGTTGGCGGCGATGGAGCGGTCCATCTCGGCCTGCATGCGCTGGCGGGCGGCGTGGAAGGCGCCAAAGGGCTCACGCAGCGCGTCGGGCCAGCCGGTGGGCAGTGAGCCGTCGTCCGTGGGGAACGGCACTTCCCACTCATGAAGCGCAACACCCTGCTTGCCCAGCGCCAGCTTCTGGCCCTTGCGCACGCCCTCGCTCACGGCCAAGGGCTCGGCCGGTGGGTGCTGCGCCAGCGCGGCGTTCAGCGCGGCGAGCGCGGCCTCGATGGCCGGGTGCAGCCGGTCGTGGATGGCGTCGATGTCCGCGTTGTTGGCGATGGACTTCAGCGTGACGTGCGGCACCGTCTTGTAGATGAAGCCGCCCTTCAGGCCCTCGTGCGGGTAGGCCAGCTCGTAGTAGTCGTAGCTGGCCGTCATCAGGCGCTGCTTGGCCAGCGTGACGGCCACGCGCGAGGTGTCGCAGGTGATCCAGCGGCGGCCCCAGCGTTCGGCGGCAAAAGCTGTGGTACCTGATCCGCACGTCGGATCCAGAACCAGATCACCAGGGTCCGTAAACATGAGTAGACACCGCTCGACCACCTTAGTCGCTGTCTGCACGACATATACCTTGGGGTCGGCCTTGCTAGCACCACTACTTGTGTCTTCCCAGTAGTTGGAATAGGCCACAGCTGGAAAATCTTCGAAGAGGCGGCGGTACATCAAGACAGAACCGCCCATCAGCACGCGATTGCTCTTGATGAGGCGGGGAAAGCCCAACTCCCCAGTCTTCCAGTAGCCAGTCTTGGGCCGAAGAAGCAGGCCATTGAACGAGACCGGGAAGTCACCCGGAGGCCTTTGGGACACCAGCGTGTCGATGGAGAAGAGACGGGTGTCTATGGGTAGTGGGGCACCCTCCGTAGCACGCCTGGTTCTCCCTAGCTGATCAATCGTGTATTGATACTTGTCCGCGCCGAAGCCGCCAGCTTCCTTCTCCCGATAGAGTTGCCGGAACTTGACCTTGCTGCGGTCCTGCGCATAGACAACGACATAGTCCAGGCTTCCAGGCAATCCTTCCGATGTCTGCGCAGAGGTCTTCTTGACGCTGATTTGGCTGTAGAAGGCTCGCGCACCAAACACCTCGTCTAGTACTGCGCGCACCAGGTGAACGTTCTCGTCGCCGATCTGGACGCATACAACTCCGCTGTCATTGAGAAGTGATTTGCCGAGCAGGAGTCGGTCGCGAAGATAGGTCAGATAGGAGTGGATCCCGAGCTCCCAGGTGTCGCGAAACGCTTTCACCATCTCAGGTTCTTGAGTGAGGTCTACGTCGCTGCGGTCCTTGACGTCTCGTTTGCCCACAAACGGCTGAAAGTTCGAGCCAAACCTGATGCCATAGGGCGGGTCGATGTAGATCATCTGCACCTGCCCGGCCATGCCTTCCTTGACCAGCAGGCTGTTCATCACCA
>JBILSW010000009.1:0-18047 GCA_044371895.1 Rubrivivax sp. | reverse complement strand
CATGAAGCGCGCCGGCGGCGGGCTTGACCCGGCCTACAACGGGCAGACTGCGGTGGACGAGGCCGCGCACATCATCGTGGCGGCCGAACTGGACAACACCGCCCCGGCGCCAACGGGCTGCTGCCGATGATCCAGGCGGTGCGTAACGACCTGGGTGAACCGCCCGAACTCGGGCTGGCCGACGCCGGCTACCGCAGCGAAGACAACCTCAAGCATGCGCCGATCGAGCGGGTGGTCGCACTCGGCCGGGAAGGCAAGGAGCACGCCGAGGTCGACGCAACGCAGTATCCACCCACCGCGGCGATGGCCGCCAAAACTGAAGACGGAGCAAGGCCAGGCGGTCTACCGCAAGCGCAAGTGGATCGCTGAGCCGCCCAACGGCTGGATCAAGAACGTGCTGGGGTTCCGGCAGTTCAGATTGCGAGGGCTGCACCGGGTACAGGCCGAGTGGAAGCTCCTGTGCATGGCGCTGAACCAGCGGCGCATGGCGGCGCTCAGCGCAGGCTGAACCGCCCGAGCGGCGGAAAAGCACTCGTCAGACTGACAGTCCGAGCGCTAGACGTCCTGCCCGCTCTGCTGCAGACGCCACATCTGCGCATAGCGCCCGCCGCGCGCCAGCAGCTCGGCGTGCGACCCGCGCTCCACGACGCAGCCGGCCTCGAGCACGACGATCTCGTGCGCATCCACCACCGTGCTCAGACGGTGCGCGATCACCAGCGCCGTCTTGCCCTCGGCCGCCGCGCGCAGCTCGGCCTGTATGGCGCGCTCGTTGGCGCTGTCCAGCGCCGAGGTGGCCTCGTCGAAGATCAGGATCGGCGGGTTCTTCAGCAGCGTGCGCGCGATCGCCACGCGCTGCTTCTCGCCGCCGCTGAGCTTGAGGCCCCGCTCACCCACCATCGTCTCGTAGCCCTTGGGCGTGGCGGCAATGAAGTCGTGGATGTGCGCCGCCCGGGCGGCGGCCTCGACCTCCTCGCGCGTGGCGCCGGGCCGGCCGTAGGCGATGTTGTAGTGCACCGTGTCGTTGAACAGCACCGTGTCCTGCGGCACGATGCCGATGGCCGCGCGCAGGCTGGCCTGCGTGACCTCGCGGATGTCCTGCCCGTCGATGGTGATGCGGCCGCCGCCGACGTCGTAGAAGCGGAACAGCAGGCGCGCCAGCGTGCTCTTGCCGGCGCCGCTGGGGCCCACGACAGCCACGGTCTTGCCGGCGGGAATCTCGAAGCCCAGGTCGTGCAGGATGGGCCGCGCCGGGTCGTAGGCGAAGCCCACGCCCTCGAAGCGCACCAGGCCCTCGTGCACCTGCAGCGCGGGTGCGCCGGGCTTGTCGTCCACCTCCCGGTGCTTCTCCAGCAGCCCGAACATCTTGTCCAGGTCCGTCAGGCTCTGCTTGATCTCGCGGTACATCACGCCCAGGAAGTTCAGCGGGATGTACAGCTGGATCATGAAGGCGTTGATCATCACCAGGTCGCCCAGCGTCAGCCGCCCCTCGACCACGCCCTGCGTGGCCCGCCACAGCATCGCGATCAGCGCCGCGGCGATGATGAGCTGCTGCCCGGTGTTGAGCAGCGACAGCGTGGTCTGGCTCTTCAGCGCGACGCGGCGTAGCCGCTCGAGGTTCTCGTCGTAGCGCCGGGCCTCGAAGTCCTCGTTGCCGAAGTACTTCACCGTCTCGTAGTTCAGCAGTGAGTCGATGGCCCGCGAGTGGGCGCTGCTGTCGAGATCGTTCATCTCGCGGCGGAACTTGGTGCGCCACTCAGTCACCGTCACCGTGAAGCTCACGTAGGCCACCAGCGCGCCGGCGGTGATCCACGCGAACGCGGCGTCGAACTTCACGGCCAGCAGCGTCAGCACCATCACCACCTCCACCAGGGTGGGGAAGATGCTGTAGAGCGAGTAGCTGATCAGCGAGTGCACGGCCCGCGTGCCGCGCTCGATGTCGCGCGTCATGCCTCCGGTCTGCCGCTCGAGGTGGAAGCGCAGGCTCAGGGCGTGCAGGTGGCGGAACACCTGCAGGCTGATGCTGCGCGCCGTGCCCTCGGTGGCCTTGGCGAATATCAGCTCGCGCAGCTCGGTGAACAGGCTGGTGCTCAGGCGCAGCAGGCCGTAGGCGGCGATCAACCCCGCCGGCACCACGAGCAGCGCCACCGCCTGCCCCGGCTTGATGGCCAAAGCGTCCACCAGCTCTTTCAGCAGCACCGGCACGCCGACGTTGGCGGCCTTGGCCGCCAGCAGGAAGGCCAGCGCCGCACCCACGCGCCAGCGGTAGCGCCACAGGTAGGGCAGCAGCCGGGCCAGCGTGCCCCAGTCGGAACGGGGCGCGCCGGGCGCCGCGGCAGCTACAGTGGAAGGCACAGTCATTGGGCGCGCATTGTCGCCGCGCCCGCCCGCCGGAGCCCGCGCCTTGAGCCCATCCCACACCGCCCCCGACCAACCCGATGCGGCCGGCACGCCCCTGCTCGCGCCGCCGCAGATGGAAGACGGCAGCCAGCTCGTGCTGCGCGTCATCCCGTTGCCGGCCGACGTCAACGCCAACGGCGACATCTTCGGCGGCTGGATCATGGCCCAGGTCGACCTTGCCGGCTCGGTGCTGCCGGCGCGCGTGGCGCGCGGGCGCATCGCCACGGTGGCGGTGAACCAGTTCGTGTTCAAGCAGCCGGTGAGCCTGGGCGACCTGCTGAGCTTCTACGCCCGCATCACGCGCATCGGCACCACCAGCATGTCTGTGCACGTGACCGTGATCGCCGAGCGCAACCCCAGCCAGCTGCAGGTGGTGAAGGTGACCGAGGCCGACCTCACCTACGTGGCCATCGACGCCCAGGGACAGCCCCGCCCGGTTCCGCGCTGAGGGCATCGCCGCCCTGCCCATAATGGGCCGCAACTCATGGAAGCCTGGCTGCACTCGATCCTGGCCACGATGGCCCTGCCCCAGTACGGGCTGAGCACGGTGTTCGTGGTGTCGCTGGTGTCGGCCACGCTGCTGCCCATGGCCAGCGTTCCCGTGGTCTTCGGGCTCGTGAAGGTGGCGCCCGAGCTGTTCTGGCTTGCCATCCTGGTGGCCACGGCCGGCAATACGCTCGGCGGCTGCATCAGCTACTGGATGGGCTACGGCGCCGAGATGGCCTACGAGCAGATCGCCAGGCCCAAGCCCAGCACCGAGCGCGCGCTGGCCTGGCTGCGCAAGTGGGGGCCGCCGGCCTGCCTGCTGAGCTGGCTGCCCGTGGTGGGCGACCCGCTGTGCGCGGTGGCCGGCTGGCTGAAGCTGCCCTTCTGGCCCTGCACCCTCTACATGGCCGTCGGCAAGTTCCTGCGCTACCTGTTCTACGTGGGCGGAGCGATGTGGTTCTTCCCGGGGGCCCTGCAGCTTTGAACCCCGCACAATGGCCCACGACCTGCCGCCACCTCGAGACGCCATGAGCAGCACCGCCACCCCCACCTACGACGAACTGGCCGGCATCTGGTCGCGCCTGCACCGACTGGGCCACCTGCAGAGCATCGCCGGCTGGGACCAGGCGGCCAACATGCCGCCCAAGGGCAACGAGGCGCGCGCCGCCGCGCTGGCCGAGATGGCGGGCTTGCTTCACCGCATGCGCATCGACCCCAGGCTGCCCGGCCAGCTGCGGCGTGCCGAGCAGGAGCCGCTGTCGGACGTGCAGCGCGCCAACCTGCGCGAGATGCACCGCCAATGGCGCGCCAGCAATGCGCTGCCCGAGTCGCTGGTGCAGGAGCAGCAGATGGCCACCTCTCGCTGCGAGCATGCCTGGCGCACGCAGCGGCCGGCCAACGACTGGGCCGGCTTCGTGGAGAACTTCCGCCCCGTGCTGAGCAACGCCCGTCGCGAGGCCGAGCTGCTGAGCCAGCTGATGGGCGTGCGCAAGTACGACGCGATGATGGACCGCTTCGAGCCCGGCATGACCTGCGCCCAGGTCGACCGCGTCTTCGGCGAGGTGCGGCAGTGGCTGCCGGGGCTCATCAACCAGGTCATCGAGCGCCAGGCGAAGGAGACCGTGCTGCAGCCCGAGGGCCCGTTCCCGGTGGCGAAGCAGCGCGCCCTGTGCGAGGCGGTGATGAAGCTGCTGGGCTTCGATTTCGACGGCGGGCGGCTCGACGTTTCCACCCACCCGTTCTGCGGCGGCGTGCCCGAGGACGTGCGCATGACCACGCGTTTCCGCGACGACGAGTTCCTCGGCAGCCTGATGGGCACGGTGCACGAGACCGGCCACGGCCGCTACGAGCAGAACCTGCCGCGCGAGCTGCTGGGCCAGCCCGTGGCCGAGGCGCGCAGCATGGCGCTGCACGAGAGCCAGAGCCTGAGCTTCGAGATGCAGCTGGGCAGCCACCCGGGCTTCATCCGGCACCTGGCGCCGTTGGTGGTGCAGGCCTTCGGTGAGCAACCGGCCTTCGCCGAGGCCAACCTGGCGAAGCTGCTCACGCGCGTCAAGCGCGGCTGCATCCGCGTCGACGCCGACGAGGTGACCTACCCCGCGCACGTCATCCTGCGCTACGAGATCGAGAAGCCGCTGATCGAGGGCGAGATCGAGGTCGAGGATGTGCCTGCGCTGTGGGACGCCAAGATGCGGGAACTGCTCGGCCTGGACACCCGCGGCAACTTCAAGGATGGGCCGCTGCAGGACGTGCACTGGCCCGAGGCCCTGTTCGGCTACTTCCCGTGCTACTCGCTGGGCGCCATGTATGCGGCGCAGTGGTTCGCCGCCATGCGCCGCGCCATGCCCGACCTGGACGCGCGCATCACCCGCGGCGAGCTCGGCGCAGTGTTCGACTGGCTGCGCGACAACATCTGGAGCCAGGCCAGCCGCTGGACGACGGACGAGCTGGCCGCCCGCGCCAGCGGCGAGCCGCTGAACCCGGAGCACTTCCGCACCCACCTGGAGCGGCGCTACCTGGGCTGAGAACGGGCCTCGTCGTCGAGGATCGGCAGCGACATCGTCGGCGCCAACTCGCCGCTGGCGGCGAGGAACTCGCTGTGGCTGATCTCGCGGATCACCACCGTCTGCTCGGGGTCGAAGCGGCAGGGCATGCTGGGCGCCTCCCACTCGATGGCGGCGGGGCGCAGGCGCTCCGACAGGCACTGCAGCAGATCGTGCAGCGGCGGCTCGTCGTCTGGCAGCGGCAGGCTCGACAGCTGCGAGGTGATGCGTCCCAGCCAGTGCTCCGGAATGCGATCGATGGCGGCCTTGCCGTCCTTCTTCAGCCCGCGCTCCAGCGCAGCCAGGTGCGGCAGCACCTCGCGCGCACCGCGCGCCTTGTCGAGCAGCCGGCCCAGGGCCGCGGCCATCCGGCGGCCGGCGAGGTCGAGCGGGGCGAGGCTGGGAGCGGGGGACGCACTCATCGCCCCTTATATCGGCGGCCAGCGGCGCGGGTTGAGGGCAGGGCGGGGCGGCCGGCCTCAGGCCGTGGACGACAGCGCACGCTCGAGGTCGTCAAGCACCTCGTCGAGCCGGCGCAGCGCCTGCGTCGCCTGGCTGGGCGGAACCGCGGCGCCGCGGCGGTGCGGCAGCAGCCGGCGGTGGGCGTCGTCGAGCGCGGCCTCGTCCAGCGCCAGGCCGTGCCGCGCCAGCGCCGGGCGCAGGGCGCTGCGGCGCTTGCGCAGGTCGGCGCGCGTGGCCAGGTAGGCGTGTTCGGCCAGGGCGCGGCGCTGGCCGTAGGCGAAGACGTTGGCCAGAAACATCGCGGGGTCGCGGTGGTCGGGCTCGAACAGCAGCAGGTCGGCCCGCGGGTGGCTGGACCCATAGCCCTTCAGGCCGAGTTCCAGGCGCGAGTGGATGAGGCTGCGGAAGGTCTGGCTCAGCACCACCGGGAGGCCGCCGTCGACGATTCGCGGAATGGGCGCCTCGCCGCCGGCCAGCACGCGATGCCGCTGCGGGTGGGTGGCGTCGAAGGGCACCAGCGGGTTCAGGCAGAGCACCAGGTCGACACCGTCGTCCAGCAGCACGCTGGCGTGCAGCGTTTTCTTCAGCGCGCCGTCCACGCACCAGCGGCCGTCCACCGGCACAGGAGGAAACAGCCCCGGCAGCGCAGCGCTGGCGGCCACGGCGCGCGAGATGGGGACGTGGTCGTGCCCGGGCCGGCCGAAGGGCACGGCCTCGCCGCTGTCCAGGTCGGTGGCCACGATGACCAGGCGCCGGCCGTGGGTGGCGGCCAGGCGGCGGAAGTCGTCGCTGCGGCCGGGAGCCGACAGCAGCGAGCGCAGCCTCGCCTCGATAGGCTCGTGGCTGAACAGGCCGGTGGGCAGGGCGCGGCCCAGCTGCTCCAGCGCCGACAGCCAGGGCCGGCCGCACAAGGCCTGCCAGGCGGCTCGTCCGGCCAGGCCGGGCAGCGCGGCGAGCCGGCCCGAGAACTCGGCCAGCGCCGGGCGCATGAACATCGAGGGCGGCACGTGGTCGGGGTGGCGCGAGTCGCCGTCGATGAAGGCGGTGCACAGCTGCCTCGCCGTCATGTCGTTGGCCAGACCCGCGGCCAGAAAGCTGCCGGCGGACACGCCGACGTAGCCGTCCAGGGCGTTGAGTTCGAGCCCGCGTATCGACTCCTCCAGCGCCACGAGGGCGCCGATCTCGTAGACGGCGCCCAGCGGACCTCCGCCGGCCAGGGCCAGGCCGATGCGGCTCATCGCTCAGCCTGTTCGGCCACGAGGCGCCATCAGGCCGCGGCGGCCTTGCGGCGGCTGCGCTTGGCCGGCGCGGCGGGGGCGGCCGGGGCGGCGGCGGCCTTGGCCGGCGCCTTGCGGGCGGCCTTGGCAGCGGGCTTCGGCGCGGCGGCCGCGCCCTTGGACAGCCGGGTCACGGCGGCGGCCAGCGCGTCCACGCGCTCGGTCAGGGATTGCACGTCCTTGGCCGTGGGCACGCCCAGCTTGCTCAGCGCCTTGGCGGTGCGGGCCTCGAAGATGGCCTCGAGCTTGTCCCAGTTCTGGCCGGCCTTGGCCTGCACGGTGCCGGCCATGGCCGTCATCTTGCCGGTGACCTCGGAGATCTTCTCCTCGGCGATGCCCTGCGTCTTCTTCTGCAGGCTCATGCCTTCCTTGACGAGCGCCTCGAAGACCTTGCTGCCCTCTTCCTGGGCCTTGCTGAACGCGCCCATGCCGGCCAGCCAGATCTGCTGGGCGGAATCCTTCACGGCACCGGCCAGCTGGCTGTCCAGCAGGTGGGCGGCCCCGCCCTTGCCGCCGGCCGGGGTGCTGCTCTTGCCGGTTTCGGCGCTCTTCATCTTCTTGACCATCGGGCTTCCTCGAGTGCGGTGATGCGCCACACGACGTGGCAGCGCTGTGCGAGGAAATATAGGGTTCATCCCTGGAGGCGGCACCCTAGAGCGCTAGTGAGACCGCTCTATCCTGTCGCCGCCGCGCGGCCGCAGCCCGCGCCGAACACGACCCCGAACGAGGAGATCCCGGCATGCACTACTTCGTCACTGGCGCCACCGGCTTCATCGGCAAGCGTCTCGTCAAGGCCCTGCTGGCCCGTCGCGGCAGCACCGTGAGCTTCCTCGTGCGCGAGGGCAGCGAAGGCAAGCTGGCGGCGCTGTACGAGTACTGGGGGCTGACCGGCGCCGCGAAGAAGCGGGCCCTGCCCGTGACCGGCGACCTCACCGCCCGGAAACTGGGCGTGGCCGCCGACGCGATGAAGGCGCTGAAGGGCCAGGTCGACGCCGTCTACCACCTGGCCGCCGTCTACGACCTGGGTGCCGACGCCGACAGCCAGGTGGCCGTCAACATCGAGGGCACGCGCAACGTCTGCGAGTTCGCCAAGGCCGTCGAGGCGCGGCACTTCCATCACGTCAGCAGCATCGCCGCCGCGGGCCTGTACGAAGGCGTGTTCCGCGAGGACATGTTCGACGAGGCCGAAGGCCTGGAGCACCCGTACTTCATGACCAAGCACGAGAGCGAGAAGATCGTGCGCCGCGAGTGCAAGGTGCCCTGGACGGTGTACCGCCCAGCCGTGGTGGTGGGCGACAGTACCACGGGCGAGATGGACAAGATCGATGGCCCCTACTACTTCTTCAAGCTCATCCAGCGCGTGCGGCAGATCCTGCCGCCATGGTTCCCGAGCGTGGGCCTGGAGGGCGGGCGCATCAACATCGTGCCGGTGGACTTCGTGGTCGCCTGCCTCGACCACATCAGCCACTCGCGGCACGCCATCGCCGGCAAGTGCTACCACCTGGTCGACCCGCAGGGCTACCGCGTCGGCGACGTGCTGGACATCTTCAGCAAGGCCGCGCACGCGCCGAAGATGAACCTCTTCGTCAACGCGGCGCTGCTGGGCTTCGTCCCCAAGAGCGTGAAGAAGGGCCTGATGGCGCTGGCGCCCGTGCGCCGCATCCGCAACGCGGTGATGAAGGACCTGGGCCTGCCGGAAGACATCTTCCAGCTGGTGAACTACCCCACGCGATTCGACCGCCGCGAGCTCGACGCCGCGCTCAAGGGCAGCGGCATCGAGTGCCCGAACCTGCACGACTACGCCTGGCGCCTGTGGGACTACTGGGAGCGCCACCTCGACCCCGACCTGTTCATCGACCGCAGCCTCAAGGGCACGGTGGGTGGCAAGGTGGTGCTGGTCACGGGCGGCAGCTCGGGCATCGGCCTGGCGGCGGCGTGCAAGTTCGCCGAGGCTGGCGCGACCACGATCATCTGCGCGCGCGACGCCGACAAGCTGGCCGAGGCCGTGCAGGAGATCGTGGCCCATGCCAAGGCCAAGGGCACGGCCGACCCGAAGGTGTTCAGCTACAGCGTCGACATCGCCGACATGGAGGGCTGCGCCGCCTTCGTGAAGACGCTGGAGGAGCAGCACGGCGGCGTCGACTTCCTCGTCAACAACGCCGGCCGCAGCATCCGCCGCGCCATCGAGAACAGCTACGACCGCTTCCTGCGCGTCACCATGGGCCTGCTGCCGGGCATGGTGGCCAAGAAGAAGGGCCACGTCGTCAACATCAGCAGCATCGGCGTGCTGACCAACGCGCCGCGCTTCAGCGCCTACGTGGCCAGCAAGGCGGCGCTGGACGCCTGGACCCGCTGCGCCAGCAGCGAGTTCGCCGACCAGGGCATCACCTTCACCACGATCAACATGCCGCTGGTGCGCACGCCGATGATCGCGCCCACCAAGATCTACAACAACGTGCCGACGCTGAGCCCCGAGGAGGCCGCCGACATGATCGCGCAGGCCTGCATCGCCAAGCCGGTGCGCATCGCGACGCGGCTGGGCATCACCGGGGAGCTGCTGCACGCGGTGTCGCCGCGCATCGCGCAGATCGTCATGAACTCCAGCTTCCGCATGTTCCCCGACAGCGACGCGGCCAAGGGCGACAAGAGCGGCAAGTCATCGCTGAGCCCGGAGGCGATCGCGCTGCAGCAGATGATGCGGGGCATTCACTTCTGACCGTCGGTGCCTTCCGCCACCTCGGCCGCGACGCGGAAGGCGTCCACGGCCGCTGGGAAGCCGCAGTAGACGCTGGCGTGCAGGAAGACCTCCTGCAGCTCGGCCGGCGTGACGCCGTTGTTCAGCGCACCGCGGACGTGGATCTTCAGTTCGTGCGTGCGCCCCAGCGCCACCAGCATCGACACCGTGACGAGGCTGCGGGTGCGCAGGTCGATGCCCGGCCGCTGCCAGGTGTTGCCCCAGGCGTGGCGCGTCACCAGCTCCTGCAGCGGCGCCGTGAAGGGCGTGGCCTTCGCGAGTGCGGCGTCGACGTAGGCATCGCCGAGGAC
Organism: Rubrivivax sp.; assembly: GCA_044371895.1. Taxonomy (GTDB): domain Bacteria; phylum Pseudomonadota; class Gammaproteobacteria; order Burkholderiales; family Burkholderiaceae_C; genus Rubrivivax. Next base: position 8,338 of record JBILSW010000009.1, on the reverse strand, counting down.
GGCGCGGCGGGTGGCCAGGCCGGCGGGGTCGAGGTCGGGTTGCATGGGGCTCCTTAGGGTTCGCGGGGGTGGGCGTCCGGCACTGCCCCGGCGCCCCCGGGGGCTCAGCGGCCGGGCGCGCCGCGCGCCGGCCGGTCCGCCGGGTGGTTCACGCCGTCGTTGACCGGCACCTCGGGCAGGTCGAAGGGGTTGACCCCTTCCAGGCAGCCCACGTTGTAGCCGTACTGGTCGGGGAACGAGCGCCGCTGGTGGTGGGTGTAGATGCCGCACTCGCCGCAGAAGTAGTGCCGCGCCACGCGCGTGTTGAACTGGTACAGGCGCAGCTGCTCCTGGCCCTGGACGACGCGGATGCCGTCGAGCGGCACAGACGCGACGATGGCGCCGCGGCGCCGGCACATCGAGCAGTCGCAGCGGCGAGGGTTGACGATGCCCTCTGGCAACTCGAGCTCGAGCACCACCGCGCCGCAGTGGCAGCTCAGCCGGTGCCGGGGCTGGATCGGCGTGGGGCCCACCTGCTTGATCGCCATGGCTCCAGACTACTCGATGTCCAAAGGCGGACGCCACTGCTCCGGCGGCACAGGGCGCCAGCGCCCCAGCACGATGCCCGCGGCCAGCGCCGCCAGCGCCGTGGCGCCCACCACCGTGAGTGGCAGCGCCAGCTCGCCCTCGAAGGCGCCGAACAGCGCCACGCGGAAGGCACGCAGCACCCAGGTCAGCGGCAGGTAGGGATGCACGGCCTGGAAGGCGGCGTCGCTCAGCTCGATGGGCAGCAGCGCGCCGGCGGCCGAGACCTGCACCACCAGCAGCAGCACGGCCAGCACGCGGCCCAGGTCGCCGAAGACGCGGATCAGCGCGAACACCAGCGCCAGGAACATCAGCGAGCTGAACGCCAGCACGGCGGTGAAGCGGACCGGCTCGGGGATGGGCACGTGCAGCACCTGCTCCAGCATCACCATCATCAGCGCCGCCTGCAGCAGCACCACCAGCGACGGCAGCGCCAGCTTGCCCAGCCCCAGCCACGGCCGTGGCAGCGCCGCCAGCGACTGCGGCAGCCGCTGCCAGTGCACCAGGAAGGCCGCCATCACCGCCCCCACCCACAGCGCCAGCGGCACGAAGTTGGGGGTGAGTGCCACGCCGTGGGTGGCCACCGGCGCCTCCACCTCCACCAGCGGCAACACCGAGGCCGCCAGGCCGTCCGGGCTGCCCACGGGCGCGTCCACCGACTGCGGCAGCTGCGCGCGCAGCAGCGACAGCCCGGCCTGCAGCCGCGCCGCACCGTCGGTGAGCCTGCCCAGGCCCTGGCCCAGCGTCTGCGCGCCGGCCTGCCACGGCCGCAGGCCGGCTTCCAGCGCCTCGTGGCCGCGCTCTAGCTCGCGGGCGCCGTCGGCAAAGCTCTCGAGCCGGGCGTCCTCTGGCAGCCGCGCCGTCAGCGCCGCCACGGCGGTGCCGGCGCGCAGCGTGGCCTCGGCCAGCGCGGCCACGCCCTCGTCCAGCCGCTGTGCGCCCTGCAGCAGCCGGGTGCTGGCGTCGCCGGCCTGGGCCAGGCCGCGGCCAAGCTCGCGCGCGCCGTCCTCCAGCTGCCCCGCGCCCTCGGCCAGCGGGCCGCCGAACAGCGGCAGCTCCTCGGCGCCGGCCTTCAGCCGCGTGATGCCGTCCAGCAGCCGGCCCGAGCCCTCGGCCAGCTGCTCCAGTCCGCCGCCCAGCGCGCGCTGGCCGTCGACGAGCTGCCGCGCGCCGCCGCGCAGCGCCGCCATCTCGGCCTCGGGCGGGCGGCGGGCGTCGATGGCGCGCAGCGCCGCGCCGGACTGGCGCATGCCGGTGGTCAGCTGCTGCGCGCCCTCGGCCAGCTGCTGCGAGCCGGCGCGCAGCCGCTGCGCCGCCTCGCCCACGCGCGTGCCGTTGCCGGCCAGCGCGGTGCCGCCGTCGCGCGCCTGCGCCAGGCCCTGCAGCAGCTCGCCGGCACCGGCGTCGAGCTCGGTGAGTCCGCCGCGCAGGCTGTCCAGGCTCTGGCGGCTGCCGGCGGCATTGCTGAGCACGAGGTCCCAGCGCGCGACGGACAGCCGCGTGTTGATGCGCTGTGCCACCTCGGGCGCGAAGCGGCGCGCGAAGCCGGCGCTGGCGTAGTGGTTGCCCTCGGAGGTGTAGATGCGCAGCTGCGCGGCGCCGGCACGTTCGCCGGGCACCGCCTGGCGGCTGAAGTCGGCCGGGATCTCCAGCACGAAGGCCAGCGTGCCGCGGCGCACGTCGCGCCGCGCCGTCGCCGCGTCGTCGTAGCGGCGCCAGGCGAACTGCGCCTGGCGTTCGATTTCCTGGGCGACCTCGACACCCAGGTTCAGCTCGCGGCCGCGGTAGCTGGCGCCCGCATCCAGGTTCACCAGCGCCGCCGGCAGCGCGCCGGTGTGCGAGGCCGGGTCCCAGACGCTGGCCAGGTAGATGTAGGCGTACAGCGCCGGCACGAACACCACGCCGGCAAAGGCCAGGGCGAGTCGGCGGTGACGGCGCAGCAGTGACCACTCGGCGGCGAGGACCTGGCGAAAGGCGTCGAGCATGGAAAGAGGGGCGAGGAGACCGGCGGCTGATGGCCGGAAGAAGCGTGGGGCCATTGTGCGCGCTGGTGCCGCCGGACGGCGGCACCGAAGCCGGCCGCATTGACCCGCACAGGGCGCGCTGACAGCATCCGCATCTGGAGACCCCCGCCCATGCCCGAGACGCCCGTCGCGATGCACACCTCGATGGCCGAATTCGTCGACCCCAAGGTCAAGACGATCCCGTCCACCGACGCCATCCTGAAAGCCATCCTGCCCTTCTTCCCGAAGACGGTCCGGGTCATCTCGGGCTGGCTGTCGATGGACGACCTGTACTGGAAGATCAACTTCCACTGGGACTACCTGCTGGAGACCATCGAGCACTGCGAGACCCTGGCGCTGGACGAGCGGCCGCTGCGCCGGCTGGTGACGATCCGCAAGTCGCTGCTGGGCAGCGCGCCGAGCCCGGCGCGCGGCTACCGCCAGTCGCCGATCGGCCTGCCCAAGGACCAGTCGTCGCACGAGTCCATCCTCGAGCGCCACGGCGTCGTCAGGCGCGCCAAGGTCGACTTCGCCGCGGTGGTGAAGACCAGCACCATCCACGAGCTGAGCCCGCGCGACAAGAAGCGGATCGCGCTCGCCTACGCGCCGGTCGCCCGGCCGGCGCAGGGCAAGCACTCGACGGGTTACGCGCTGGACATCAAGGGCGACAACCTCGAAATCAAGCGCATCGCCAGGTCGCTGGGCGCCAGCCTCGTCTTCGACGAGGTCAGCCACGTGCACTGCGAGTGGAAGAACGGCGTCGACACCACCGCCGCCGGCGGCGGCGACCGTGCCGCGGCGGCGGAACGCGCCGCGCGGCAGGCCATCGACAGCAAGGTCGGCCCGCTGCGCCACTGCCTGCTGCGCACGGCCTGAGCCCCGGCCGGCCGGGCGGGCCGGCTAGCGGTCGATCCAGGCCGGCGTCGTCGCGACCTCGCCGAGCGGGATCACCGGGCCCCGGGGCAGCTGCACCAGGTGGGCCGGGCCCGGCGGCGCTGCCGGCGACACCAGCAGCCGCGCCCCCTTCGGCTGCAGATGCAGCGCTTCATCGGCCGCCGTGACCGCCACCGGGACTGGGCCCGCACCGTCGGCGGGCACGTAGAGGAAGGGGCCGGTCGGGTGCCAGGTCTCGCCGAGGCCCACCCCGAACAGCAGCCAGCCGCCGGGCACTGCGACGCGACGCCACTCCTCCGCCTGCCCGGCCCGCTCACCCAGCCGGCGCACCAGGTCTGCGGGCGCCACGTCGTCGCACAGCGTGGACTCGCAGGACGCGGCGCTGGCGACGGTGCGCGCCGAGCGGCCGCGTTCGTGCCGCAAGTCGTCGAACACGGCGGCGCCGGCACCACCCCACGCGGTGGCCCTGCGTTCCACGGCCTGCCAGCGGCCGTCGGTGTGTCGCCACAGCACCGCCCAGACCGGCTCCGCGTCGGGGGGCTCTGGCTTCATCGCCCGCCGCTCGGCGGGGGTCGGCTCGCGCATCTCCAGTACGTGCAGCAGGCCGCTGTCGCGGTCCAACCAGGCGGCGTGCAAGGCGCCGGTGAGCGGTGGCCGCTCGGCGAGCGGCTGCGGCGGCGCCGGGACGCGCCAGCTCTGCTGCCAAAGCCGCGCGCCGTCGCGGTAGACGAAGCGGCCCGCGGCGTCGTCGACGGCCAGCAACTCGGTGTCGCGGCTGCTGTGGCCCAGTGGTCGTGCCGTGCCGTCGGCCTGCACCAGCAGCCACGTGATGGCGTCGGCCTGCACGCGCGCCAGCAACACCGCGGGCGCGCTGCCGGCAGTTGCCGCAGGGGCGGGCGCGACGGCCACGGCCGGCGCTTCGGCGGGCTCGCGCGAGCAGGCGGCGGCCAGCAGCAGCGCCAGCACGCCCGCGAACGGCCTGATCCGGGCCCAGGTCCACGGCCAGGGTCGGCTGCGCGGCGGCACCGGCCGGCCCCCTCGTCCGGTCATGAAGGCGCCCTCTCCAGCCCGAGAAACACCTCCAGGCTCCGCACCTCGTCCGCCAGCGCCCCCTTGAAGGCCGCGTCGCGCGGCGGCCGGCCGCTCACGTAGCCCTGCTCCACGCGCAGCTGCCCCTCGGCCACGCTGGCGTTGGCCCAGCCGATGACCCGGCCGCGCCACAGCATCGGCAGCGCGTAGTAGCCGCGCTGACGCTTCGGCGCGGGCGTGTAGGCCTCGAAGCGGTAGGCCCAGCCCCACAGGCACTCGAAGCGGGCGCGGTCCCAGACGACGGGGTCGAAGGGCGCGAGAAGGCGCAGCGTGTCGTCGTCGTCCACGTCGGCGTGGCGGCGGCTGGCGGGGTTCTCGCCGGCCGGCCATGACCAGGACGTGCCGTCCACCGTGACGCTGGGCAGCCGTGCCCGGGTGCGGGCCAGAAGAGCGTCCATATGCGGCGTCCACTGCGGCGCGCCGTAGCGGATGCGCCGGACCAGCATCGACAGCGTGGCCGCCGGCAGCGGCGCGTAGAGGCCCACCACCACGTCGGCCAGGCGGTCCAGCGCGGCGGCCACGTCGGCCACCGGCTCGGGCGCGGGCCGCGCGGCGTACAGGCGCACGCCGCCTTCGCGCGTGGCCGTGCGTACCAGGCCGCGGTAGTGCATGCCGTCCAGCAGCTGCGTGCTGGCGCGGCTGGAGCCGCCGAACCAGTTGCGGCTGCGGCCGTGGTCGAAGGCGGCGTCCACCTCGCGCGGGTGCACCACGCCGCGCTCGCGCACGAACTCGAGCACGGCGTGGGCCTGGGCCCAGCGCGCCTTCGTCCACGCGGTCTGCGGCGTTCGCGGGTGCATCAGCGCGGCCAGCTCGCGCGGCAGGAAGCCGTAGTTGACGAAGAAGTCCTCCTCCAGCGGCAGCCGGGCGTAGCGCGCCTCGAGGTCGCCGGCGCGGTAGCCGCTCACGCGGTGGCGCAACGTGAGGTCTTGTGCGCGGGCCGGTGCGCGGATGGGGTCGGCCTGCACGAAGCCCAGCCGCGCCAGCGCCTGCGGCAGCGAGCGCGCCTTGAACAGGCTGCGCGCCACCGCGTGGCGGCGCAGGTCGTCGAGCGTGATGGCCACGTGCCGCGGCACAGGCTCAGTCGAAACGCTGCGTCACGTCGCCGCCGCCCCAGGGCCGGCCCTCGACGTCGGCCACCTCGGCGCTCCAGCGCACCTGCGCGTGCGCGCCGTTGACCAGCACCATCTGCGGCGGCACGTGCCCGATGTCGACGTCGGCCAGCACCGGGCAGGGCAGGGTGCCGAAGGTCTGGCGCAGCGCGTCGTCGTGACGCAGGCCGTGCTCGCCGGCCGGCTCGGGCGCGGCGCTGCGCCCCAGCAGCACGCCGGCCAGGCCGTCGAGCCAGCCGGCCCAGCGCAGCCGGTGGAAGGCGCGCACCACGTCGCCGGGGCTGCCCTCGGCGTTCTCCAGGTACAGGATCACGCCCTCGGTGCGGTGGCGCTGGGTGAAGGCCGCGCCATCGGCGTGGACGGAGCCAGCCACGTGCACCAGGGTGTCCAGGCAGCCGCCGAACAGCCGGCCGTCGAAGGCCTCGCGCGCGCGGCCGTGCAGCGAGCGCCAGCGCGTGGGCTCGGTGAGCGCGTAGGTGCTGGCCGGTGCCGCGGCGAAGTCGCTCCAGCCCTTCTGCCAGGCCCGGCTCTGGCGCTGGCGCAGCGCGTGGCCGGCCGGCAGCTGCAGGCCCTTGAGCGCCGCACGCGTGAGCGCGTCGTCCTGCCCCGGCACCAGGTCCATCAGGCAGGGCCCGTGGGCGGTGGCCCAGCCCAGGCGCAGCGTCAGCGCCAGCATCCAGGTGCTGGTGTCGCTGTAGCCCAGCACCCACTTCGGCTCCGCGCGCGCCAGCGCGCCCCAGTCGAGCCGGTCGAGCAGCTCCACCGCCCTCTCGCCCCCCCAGGGCGGGATTACAGCAGCGACGTCGTCGCGCATCAGCGTGCGCTCCAGCTCGGCGGCCCGCTCGTCGGCCGGGGCGCTGGCGCCTTGGCGCTCGTCGCGCAGGCACCGCCCCTCCTCGACCTCGAACCCGCGCGAGCGCAGGTCGGCCAGGCACAGGTCGAGCCGTGCATGCAGCGCCGGCTGCACGCCCGAGCTCGGGGCGGTCACGACAACCCGGCTGCCGGGCGCCAGCGGGCGGGGATAGCGGATCGGTCCGTGGTACGGCAAGGCGGACATGATCCGCGATGATGCCCCTTCGTGGGGCATGGGCGATGCGGGCTCGCCCTGATGGTGCGCGGTCTCAGCGCCCCGGCGTCGCGGCCAGTCGGAAGCGGCGCACCTGGGCGAGCAGCTCCTGCGCCTGCTGGTTCAGGCTGGCCGCGGCGGCGGCCGATTCCTCCACCAGTGCCGAGTTCTGCTGCGTCATCTGGTCCATCTGCTGCACCGCCGCGCCCACCTGCGTGATGCCGGTGGTCTGCTCGGTGGTGGCGTGGCGGATCTCGCCCATCAGCGTGCGCATGCGCTCGATGGCCTGCACGATCTCGCCCATCGTCGTGCCCGCCTGCTCCACCAGCGCCGTGCCTTCGTCCACCTGCCCGACGCTGCTGCCGATGAGCTGCTTGATCTCGCGCGCCGCGGCGGCCGAGCGCTGCGCCAGCGTGCGCACCTCGGCGGCCACCACCGCAAAGCCGCGGCCGGCGTCGCCGGCACGTGCCGCCTCGACGGCGGCGTTCAGCGCCAGGATGTTGGTCTGGAACGCGATGCCGTCGATGGTGCCGATGATGTCGGCGATGCGCTGGCTGCCGGCGTCGATCTGCCGCATCGTCGCGACCACGCGGGCCATGACCTCGCCGCCGCGGCTGGCCACCGTGCCCGCACCCTGCGCGAACTCGGCCGCCTGCACCGTGGTCTGCGTGTTGGTCTGCACCGTGTGCGTGAGCTGCTGCATCGTCGCGGCGGTCTGCTGCAGGCTGCTGGCCTGCTGTTCGGTGCGCGCCGACAGGTCGCCATTGCCGGCTGCGATCTGCTGCGCCGCACCGGCCACGCCCGAGGCGCTGGCCTGCACGGCCGTCACCATCTCGCACATGCTGTCGTGCATGCGCTGCATGGCCTCGACGAGCTGGCCGATCTCGTCGCGGCCCTGCAGGTCTGCGGTCCGATCGACGCGCACGGTCAGGTCGCCGCCGGCCATGCGCAGCGCGCAGTCGCGCACGTAGGCGATGGGCCGCACCAGCGAGCGCGTGAGCAGCACGCCCAGCACCACGGCCAGCAGCAGCGAAGCCAGCGCCACCGCAGCCATCCAGGCCAGGCCCTGGCCGAACACGTTGTGGGCCGTGTCGCTGGCGGCGTCGACGCGCCCCTTGAGGTGGGCCATGTTGGCCGCGAGCGCGGCCTGCCAGCGGCTGGTGGCGGGGATGGCCTCGGCCAGCAGCAGCGCCACGGCCTGCCGGTCGTCGTCGGCGCGCGCCAGCTGGAGCACGCGGTCGTTCACGCCGCGCGCCTGCTGCGCGGCGGCCTCGATGTCGGCGCGCAGCCGGCGCGCCTGTTCGCTCGGGGGGTGGCCCTGCAGGGTGCGCCAGGCCTCGTCATAGGTCTGCCGGGCGGCCTGGATCCTGGCCACTTCTGCGTCTCGCGCGGGGCCGTCGTCGAGCAGGATCACGGTGCGCATCACGCGGGCGACGACGTGGGTCTGCTCCGACATCGTCACCGTCAGCGCGTAGCGTTCGACGGCATCGTCGCTGGCCAGCACCTCGGCGTTGAGGGACTTCAGCACGAAGGCGCCGGTGGCGGCGACCAGCACGAGCAGCAGGCACAGGCTGCCGAGCACCGCGGCGAGGCGGCGGCCGAGGGGAAAGTGG
>JBILSW010000178.1:0-6104 GCA_044371895.1 Rubrivivax sp. | reverse complement strand
CAGCGGACCAGCCAGCCGCGCGGCGCTAAACTCGCTGACGCGCGGGTGTAGTTCAATGGCAGAACGGCAGCTTCCCAAGCTTCATACGAGGGTTCGATTCCCTTCACCCGCTCCACCGGTTCACGGACGAGGCCCGCCCGAGCGCGGGCCTCGTCCATTTCCGGGCCCCGGCGCCCGGGTGGGCATGCGCAGGTGCCGACAAAGCCCTCCCGGAACTGGAAGCCGCCTTGCGGCATGATCGCCGCATGATCGATGGCGAAAGCCTTTCCGTGCGGGTGCAGGGCGCTGACGGCACCGAAGCCTGGTGCCGCGAGTGGCTGGCGGCGCTGCAGGCGCTGGGCTGGGAGGCGCACGACGCCGAGCGCCACGGCGGCGCCCCCGACGCGGTGCTGTGGCGGGCTCCCGACGCGGCTGCGCTGGCTGCGCTGTGCGAGCACCCGACGCTGGCCAACCTGGCGCACGACAGCGCGCTGGTGGTGCACGCCGACGTCGAATCGCCCGCCCTGGAGGTCACGCTGCTGAAGCGGGGTGCCGAGGCGCTGCTGGCCAACGACGATGCCCTCGCCACCGCCCGCGCGCTGCGCCACGCGGTGTGGCGCAAGCGCGTGGAGCAGGCCGCGCGCCGCGCCTACGCCACCGACCTGGCCACCGGCCTGCCGCACCAGGCGCAGCTGCTCGAGCACATGGCGCAGCTGCTGGCGCTGCGCGAGCGCGAGCCGGCGCCCATGGTGCTGCTGGTGCTTCGCGTCGACGGATTCACGCAGGCCGAGCAGCGCCTGGGTGCCGAGGCCGGCAACGTGCTGCGCCGCAAGGTGGCCGTGCGCCTGCGCGGCGGCCTGCGCGCCAGCGACGTGGTGGCCTCGATCAAGCCCGAGGCCTTCGGCGTGCTGCTCGGCCGGCTGGAAAGCAAGCACGACGGCGAGCGCGTGGCCGCCAAGCTCGTGAAGGCGCTGGAGCTGCCGCTCAGCGTGGCCGGGCAGCCCTGCCGCGTGGCGGCGCACGTGGGCCTGGCCCTGTTCCCCGACCACGGCAAGGACGCGCAGTCCCTGCTGCAGCGCGCCCTGGCGCAGGCGGCCTCGGTGGCCACCGTGGGCCCGCAGGCCCTGGGTGGCGCCACGCTGCACCGCATTGGCGGGCCTGCCGCCAACGACCAGCCATGATGGCCGGCCCGGGCGCGCGCCGCTGCTGGCTGGTCGGCGGCGCGGCGCTGCTGGCCTGCCGCTGCGCCTTCGCACAGACCGAGGCCGGTGCCGAGCCGCCGCCCCCCGCGGGCGAGCCCGCGCGCCGCTGGGCGGTGGCCGTCGGTGCGGTCGGCACGGCCGGGCCCGAGTTCGCGGGCTCATCGCGCATCGGCTTCAACCTGCAGCCCGGCCTGGCGCTGCGCTGGGGCCGTTTCAGCCTGGCCAGCCGCAGCGCCTTCGCGGTGCGGGGCGAGGGCGGCTCGGCGCTGGGCGGGCTGCGGGTTGAGCTGGTGCGCAGCGAGCGCTGGCGCTCCAGCCTGGGCCTGCGATGGGACAGCGGGCGCGACGAGGACAGCGCCACCGAGCTTGAGGGCCTGGGCGACGTGCGCGCCACGCTGCGGGCGCGGCTGGCGCTGGGCTACCGCTTTGACCACGGCTGGCGCACGGGCCTGTCGGTCACCACCGACATGCTCGGCCGCGGCGGCGGCTGGCAGGGCGAGTTCAGCGCCGGCCGCGACCTGCGCCTGACGGACCGCACCACCGCCGGCGCCAGCCTGACGCTGGGCTACGGCGGCCGGCGCTGGCAGCAGACCTACTACGGCATCACGCCCGAGCAGGCGGCGCGCACCGGCTACCCCGTGTACACCCCGGACGCGGGCCTGCGCGACGTCGGCCTCGGCCTGAGTGGCCGCACCGAACTCGGCCAGGGCTGGGCCTTGTTCTACGGCGCCAGCGTGTCGCGCCTGGCCGGGCCGCCGGCCGCAAGCCCGCTGGTGCGCGAGCGCGGCGGCTGGGGCCTGAGCGCCGGCGTCGTCAAGCGGCTGGGCGGCCGATGAACGCGCCGGCCGCGACACCGCCCGCGCCCTGGCCGCTGTGGCCGCTGGCCCTGCTGGCCGGCCTGCTGCCGCTGGTGGCCACGGTGCTGGCCACGGTGCTGTCGATGCAGCAGGGCCTGGTGCCCGCCTGCAATCCCTTCTGGGACGGCTGCACCTCGATCAGCCGAGCGGCGCGCCACGAGCTGCCCAACCACCTGTTCCGCGCGCTGATGCTGCCCGCGGCCACCCTGCAGGCCCTGGTGTGGGTGCTGGCGGCGCGCTGGCTGCTGCTGTGCGGCGCTGCCGGCCGCGGCGTGGCCTGGATCGCGCCGCTGGGCGTGGTGGCCGGCGTTGCGCTGGTGGTGTACGGCAGCTTCCTGGGCACTGAGGGCCCCGTCTACCGCTGGTTGCGCCAGTACGGCACGGTCGCCTACTTCGGCTTCACCTGTCTGAACCTGCTGCTCACGGGCAACGCCGTGCAGGCGCTGGTGCGCGCGGGCCGGCTGGCGATGCCGCGCGCGCTGGAGCACGCGATGGTGGCGCTGGCCACCGCGCTGGTGCTGCTGGGCGTGGGCAACGCCATCGTGGCCGCGGCCTTCGGCGAGCCGCTGAAGGGCCGCGTCGAGAACGTGACCGAGTGGTGGGGCGCGCTGATCTTCGTGCTCGCCTTCTGCGCCCTGGCGATGATGTGGCGGCGCGAGCGCGCGGTGCTGTCGCTCGGGGTCAGCCCGCGTTGATCGGGCCGCCGCGCGCGGGCCCAATGGCGCCTGTTCCAGCCACGACGGAGCCCCTGCCATGAACCCCTTCCGCCACCTGCTCAAGGCCCGCGGCGCGCGCTCGCCCATCGGCACCTGGGTCTCCAGCGCCAGCCCGCTGGTGGCCGAGGCGCTGGGCCACGCCGGCTTCGACTGGGGCGTGGTCGACATGGAGCACGCTCCGGCCGACCTGATGGAGGTGGTGCACCAGCTGCAGGCCATCGGCAACACGAAGATGGTGCCAGTGGTGCGCGTGCCCTGGAACGATGCCGTCACCGTCAAGCGCGTGCTCGACGCCGGCGCGCAGACGGTGCTGTTCCCCTTCGTGCAGGACGCCACCGAGGCGGCGAGCGCCGTGGCGGCCACGCGCTACCCGCCCGAGGGCGTGCGCGGCATGGCCGGCGCGACGCGGGCCTCGCGCTTCGGCACCGCGCCCGACTACCTGCGCCAGGCCAACAAGGGCATCGCGGTGATCGTGCAGCTCGAGACGCCCGCGGCGCTGGCGCAGCTCGAGGCCATCGCGGCGGTGCCCGGCGTCGACGCGCTGTTCGTGGGCCCGGCCGACCTTTCGGCCTCGATGGGCCACGTCGGCCACTTCACCCACCCCTCGGTGATGGCGCTGATGACCGACGCCGCGCGCCGCGCCAAGGCGCTGGGCATGCCCATCGGCACGCTGGGCGCCACCGCCGAGGCGGCCACGCGCTACCGCGCCATGGGCTACGACTTCATGGCCGTGGGCACCGACCTGGGCCTGCTGATGCAGGGCGCGCAGTCGGCCATCCGCGCGCTGCGCGCGGCCGACGACGACGCCGGTCACGTGCACACGCTCAGCGAGGGCACGCGCACCGGCGGCGCCTGAGCGCCGCGCTCACTTCAGCACGTCGCCCAGGCACAGGTACTTCAGCTCCAGGTACTCCTCGAGCCCCTGGCGCGCGCCCTCGCGGCCAAGGCCGCTTTGCTTGACGCCGCCGAAGGGCACCTCAGCCGCACTGATGATGCCGGTGTTGATGCCCACCATGCCCGACTCCAGCGCCTCGGCGACGCGGAAGATGCGGCCGATATCGCGGCTGTAGAAGTAGCTGGCCAGGCCGAACTCGGTGGCGTTGGCCAGATCGATGGCCTCGGCCTCGGTCTCGAAGCGGAACACCGGCGCCACCGGGCCGAAGGTCTCCTCCTTGGCGCAGCGCATGCCAGGCGTCACGCCGGTCAGCACCGTGGGCGTGAAGAAGCGGCCCTCGGCCCCCGCAACCGCGTGCGCCGCGCCGCCGGTGACGACGCACGCGCCCTGCGCCAGCGCGTCGGCCACGTGCTCCTGGACCTTGGCCATCGCGGCGTCGTCGATCAGCGGGCCGATGGCCACGCCGGGCTCGAAGCCGTTGCCCACCTTCATCGCGGCGACGCGGGCGGCGAGCTTCTCGACGAAGGCGTCGTGCACGCCGGCCTGCACGTAAAGGCGGTTGGCGCACACGCAGGTCTGCCCGGCGTTGCGGTACTTGCTGGCCAGCGCACCGTCGACCGCGCTGTCGAGGTCGGCGTCGTCGAAGACGATGAAGGGTGCGTTGCCGCCCAGCTCCAGGCTCAGCTTCTTCACGGTGCCCGCGCACTGGCGCATCAGGATGCGGCCGACCTCGGTGCTGCCGGTGAACGACAGGTGTCGCACGACGTCGCTGCTGCACAGCACGGCGCCGATGTCCACGCTGCGCGCGGCGTCCGCCGGCAGGATGTTCAGCACGCCCGCCGGCATGCCGGCGCGCTGCGCCAGCTCGGCCGCGGCCAGCGCGGTGAGCGGCGTCTGCTCGGCCGGCTTGATGACCACCGGGCAGCCCGCGGCCAGCGCCGGCGCCACCTTGCGCGTGATCATCGCGATGGGAAAGTTCCACGGCGTGATGGCCGCGCACACGCCGATGGGCTGCTTGAGCACCAGCACGCGCTTGGCCGCGTCGGTGGCCGGGATCGTCTCGCCGTAGACGCGCTTGCCTTCTTCGGCAAACCACTCCACGAAGCTGGCGGCGTAGGCCACCTCGCCGCGCGCCTCGGCCAGCGGCTTGCCCTGCTCGGCCGTCATCAGGCGCGCCAGGTCGTCGGCATGCTGCGTCAGCAGAGCAAACCAACGCTGAAGCACGGCTGCCCGTTCCTTGGCTGTCCGGGCGCGCCACACCGGCCAGGCGCGCTCGGCGGCACTGATGGCGGCGGCGGCCTCCACGGGCCCGCAGTTGGCCACCTGCGCGAGTTCGGCGCCGGTGGCGGGATCGGTGACGGGAAAGCGCGCGCTGGTGTCGTTGGCCGCCACCCACTCGCCGCCGATCAGCGCGTCGGTGCGCAGCAGGCCCGGGTCGGCCAGCAGGGCCAGCGGGGAAGTCTTGGTGTCCATGGGGTGCTCCGGATTGCCAGGGTTCGGCGGCACTGTAGCCGCCACGGTCCCGAGGGCTGACGCCTACAATCTGGTTGATTCAACCAACCCGCGCATCACGACGGGAGTCGGCCATGGAAACCGTGGGCCTGTTCGAAGCGAAGACGCACCTGTCGGAACTCATCGCGCGCGCCGAGCGCGGCGAAGAGACCATCATCACGCGCCACAACAAGCCGGTGGCGCGCATCGTGCCGTTCGGCGTGCCGAAGGTCACTCCCGAACTGGTGCGCCAGCGGCTCGAGGCGGTGAAGGGCATGCAGGAGATCGGCCGCCGCATGGAAGAGCGCGGCGGTCCGATCACCCCCGAGGAGATCCTCGAGTGGGTGCGCGAGGGCCGGCGTTGATCATCCTCGACTCCTCGTACGCGATGGCGCTGGTGATGCCCGACGAAGCTCGACCGGCCAGCGTGGACACGGTGCTGTCCGACGAGCTGGCCGCGCCGTTCATCTGGCCGCTGGAGATCGCGAGCGCGCTGCGCATGAACATCCGCCGCGGCCGCCTGACGACCGACGACTCCGAGGCCTTGTTCAAGCGCATCGCCAGCCTGAGCGTGGAGGTGCTGGGCCCGCCTCACGCGCTGCCGCAGCGCCACTTCGACGCCGCACAGGAACACGAACTCACGCCTTACGACGCCACGTACATCACGATGGCCGTGCAGTTTTCCGCTGCGCTGGCCACGCGCGACCGAGCCCTGGCCGCCGCCGCCGCCCGCATCGGCCTTGCGACCTTCAGCTGAACGCCCGACCCGAGAGAAACGATGAACGCCAACCAGATCCGCGCCACCTTCCTGAGCTTCTTCGAGAGCAAGGGCCACCAGGTCGTGGCCTCCAGCCCCGTGATCCCGGGCGACGACCCGACGCTGCTGTTCACCAACGCCGGCATGAACCAGTTCAAGGACGTGTTCCTGGGCTTCGACAAGCGGCCCTACACGCGCGCGACCACG
>JBILSW010000003.1:0-20178 GCA_044371895.1 Rubrivivax sp. | reverse complement strand
GCGCTCATCGGCGACACCACCGACGACGGCTTCGTGTTCCGCGTCGACCTCGCCCTGCGCCCCAACGGCATGAGCGGCCCGCCCGTGGTGAGCCTGGCCATGCTGGAGGAGTACTTCCAGGTGCAGGGCCGCGAGTGGGAGCGCTTCGCCTGGCTGAAGAGCCGCGTGGTGGCGCCGCGCGCCGCCGTGGCCAGCGGGCGGGCCAAGGCGCTGCGCAGCCTGGTCACGCCCTTCGTCTACCGCCGTTACCTGGACTACGGAGTCTTCGAGGGCCTGCGCCAGCTGCACCAGAAGATCCGCGACGAGGCCCACCGCCGCGCCGCCGGGCGGCCGGAGCGCGCCAACGACGTGAAGCTCTCGCGCGGCGGCATCCGAGAGATCGAGTTCATCGTGCAGCTGATGCTGGTGGTGCGCGGCGGCCAGTTCCCCGAGCTGCGCACCCGCAGCACGCTGCGCGGCCTGCAGCGGCTGGCGGAGCGCGGCCTGATGCCCGCCGAGACGGCGCAGCGGCTGGCCGCGGGCTACACCTTCCTGCGCCGCGTCGAGCACCGCATCCAGTTCCTCGACGACCAGCAGACGCACCTGCTGCCGGCCAACGACGACGACCTCGCCTGGATCGCCGAGAGCCTGCGCGCGGGCTGCACCGCTGTGTCCGAGTCGCTGGCGGACAAGCCCGCCTGCGCGCTGCTCGACCACCTGGGCAGCGTGCGCGAGTTCGTGGCCGCCGAGTTCGACACCCTGCTCAAGCCCGGCGCCGGGGCCGACGGCACGCCGGCCAAGGGCGGCTGCCGCACCTGCGGCACCGGCCCGCTGCCGGTGGACAGCGACAAGCTCCACGAGCGCCTGCCCGCGCCGCTGGCGGCGCGCCTGCGCGAGTGGAGTGCGACGCCGCGCGTGCAGCAGCTGCGCGACGACAGCCGCCTGCGCCTGGGCAGGCTGATGCAGCGCGCCGGCAAGGCCGTGGCCGAAGGCCGCTGCAGCGAGGCGGCGGCGCTGCGCTTCGTCGACTGGGTGGAGCCGCTGCTGCGCCGCGAGAGCTACCTCGCGCTGCTGGCCGAGCGGCCCGAGGTGCAGATCCGCCTGCTGCGGCTGCTGGGCCTGGCGCGCTGGCCCATGCAGTACCTGATGCGCCACCCGGGCGTGATCGACGAGCTGGCCGACCAGCGCCTGGCGCACCAGCGCTTCGACGCCACGGCCTTCCGCACCGAGCTGGCCGCGCGCCGCGCCGCCTGGCAGCGCAGCGGCGAGGCCGACGAGGAGAAGCTGCTCGACACGCTGCGCCACGCCCACCACGCCGAGGTCTTCCGCACGCTGGTGCGCGACGTCGAGGGCGAACTCACCGTGGAGCAGGTGGCCGACGACCTGAGCGCGCTGGCCGACGCCGTGCTTGAGGAGGCCATCCGCTGGAGCTGGCCGCTGCTGAAGCAGCGCCACCGCGACGAGCCCGGCATCGCCGTCATCGCCTACGGCAAGCTCGGCGGCAAGGAGCTCGGCTACGGCAGCGACCTAGACGTGGTGTTCCTGTATGACGACGGCGATTCAACCGGTGACCCGTCCGGCGACGACGCGGCGCAGAAGGCGCAGGAGGTCTACGGCGCCTACGTGCGCAAGCTCATCACCTGGCTGACGCTGCGCACGGGCGCGGGCGAGCTGTTCGACATCGATACCGCGCTGCGCCCCAACGGCAACTCGGGGCTGCTGGTCACCAGCATCGCGGCCTACGAACGCTACCAGTCGGGCCGCGGCAGCAACACGGCCTGGACCTGGGAGCACCAGGCGCTCACCCGGGCCCGCTTCTGCGCCGGCAACCCGGCGGTGGCGGCGCGCTTCGAGGCCGCGCGCCGTGCCGTGCTGACGGCGCCGCGCGACGGTGCCCGGGTCAAGGCCGAGGTGCTGGCCATGCGCGAGAAGATGCGCGCGGCCCGCCCGGTGCACGCGGGCTGCTTCGACGCCAAGCACAGCGCCGGCGGCATGGTGGACGTCGAGTTCGCCGTGCAGGCGCTGGTGCTGGCGCACGGCGGCACGCACGCGGCGCTGCTGGACAACGCCGGCAACATCGCGCTGCTGCAGCGCGCCGAGGCCGCCGGCCTGCTGCCGGCCGGCGTGGGCCACGCTGCGGCCGACGCCTACCGCGAGCTGCGCCGTGCCCAACACCGCGCACGGCTGGACGAGCGGCCCACGCAGTTCGAGGGCGACGACGCCGCGGCCCTGGCCCCGCAGGCCGAGGCCGTGCGTGCGCTGTGGCGGGCGGTGTTTGGCTGAAGCCGCCAAAGCGCCGGCCCGGCAGGGCTGGCGCGCCTGGGCCGCGCTGGCCGCGCTGCTGGCCGCCGGGTCCGCGCTGGCCTGGCCGCTGTCCTCGGCGCTGCTCGACTGGCAGCCCGACCGCGCGCTCGCCGAGCCCTGGCGCGCCTTCACCGCGGCCTTCGTGCACTGGAGCGAGGGCCACCTCGTCGCCAACCTGGGCGCCGCGACCCTGGTGGCCGCCTACGGCTGGGCAGCGGCGGTGCCGCGCGCGGCCGCGCTGGCTTGGCTGCTGGCCTGGCCGCTCACGCACCTGGGCCTGCTGCTGCGGCCCGATCTCGCGCACTACGGCGGTCTGTCGGGCGTGCTGCACGCCGGCGTGGCCGTGGCTACGCTGTGGCTGGTGGTGGCGGCGCGCGGCAGCCGCCGCGTCGTGGGCGTGCTGATGGGCGCGGGCCTGCTGGCCAAGATCCTGAGCGAGCGGCCCTGGGCCGGGGTGCTGCAGCAGGCCGAGGGCTGGGACATCGCATTGGCGCCCATCGGCCACGCCACCGGCGCGATCGCCGGGCTGGCCTGCGCCGCTGCGCTGCTGGCCCGGCGCAAGAATCGCAGGCCATGAACACCACCCGCAAAGCCACCCTCGACGCGGTGGCCCTGGTCACGCTGGTCGCCTGCTGCGCCACCTGGGGCTTCGGCCAGGTGGCGTCCAAGGTCTCGCTGGCCGAGGTGCCTCCGCTGCTGCAGAGCGGCGTGCGCTCGCTGGGCGCGGCGCTGCTGCTGCTGGTGTGGGCCCGGGCGCGCGGCTTGGCGGTGTTCGGCCGCGACGGCACGGGCCTGCCGGGCATCGCCGCCGGGGCGCTGTTCGCGGTGGAGTTCGCCTGCATCTTCATCGGTCTGCAGTACACCAGCGCATCGCGCATGGCGGTGTTCCTGTACCTCGCGCCCTTCGTCGTGGCCATCGGCATGCCGCTGATCTCGCGCCAGGAGCGGCTGGCGCCCGCGCAGTGGGTGGGCCTGGTGGTGGCCTTCTGCGGCGTGGTGTGGGCCTTCGCTGAGGGCTTCGTGGCGCCCGCCGTCGGGCCGCAGCAGTGGATCGGCGACGCCCTCGGCATCGCGGCGGCCGTGCTGTGGGGCGCGACGACGCTGGTGCTGCGCGCCACCAAACTGTCCACAGCGCTGCCCGAGAAGACGCTGCTGTACCAGCTGGCGCTGTCGGGCGTGGCGCTCACCGCCGCCTCGCTGGCCGTGGGCGAGCCGGTACCCACCGCGCTGAGCGCCACCGTGGCCTGGGCCATGGTGTTCCAGATCGCCGTCGTCACCTTCGCCAGCTACCTGGCCTGGTTCTGGCTGGTGCGGCACTATGTGGCCACCAAGGTGGCCGCGTTCACGCTGCTCACCCCCGTGTTCGGGTTGATGGCCGGCGTGGGCCTGCTGGACGAGCCGCTCACCTTTCGCCTGGCGGTGGCGCTGGTGGCTGTGTGCCTGGGCATCTGGCTCGTCAACCGCGCGACACCTGCGCCCCCGCGCACTGCCTAGACTCTGGCTCGCACGACATCACCCCTGGAGGCGACCCCCATGATCACGCTGTGCGGCTTGACGCTGTCGAACTACTACAACAAAGTGAAGCTGGTGCTGCTGGAGAAGGGCATCCCCTTTGCCGAGCAGGTGGTGGGCACGCGGTCCAAGGACGAAGCCGTGCTGGCCGCCTCGCCGATGGGGAAGATCCCCTTCGTGCGCCTGCCCGACGGCACGGCGCTGTGTGAGAGCCAGGTCATCTGCGACTACCTCGAGGCCGCGCACCCGAACCCGCCGCTGGTGCCGGCCGACCCGCTGGCCGCCGCCAAGGTGCGAGAGATCTGCGCCTTCATGGAGCTGTACGTGGAACTGGTGGGGCGCGAGCTCTACAGCCAGGCCTACTTCGGCGGCAGCCTCGACGAGGCTGCGAAGGCGCGCGTGAGGAAGCAGCTGGAGCGCAACTTCGAGGGGCTCAAGCGGCTTGTGCGCTTCGCGCCCTATGTCGCGGGCGACACTTTCACGGTGGCGGACTGCGCGGCCTTCGCCACGCTGCCCACGGTGGCCGGCGCCACAAAAGCCGTCTACGGCGAGGACCTCGTGGCTGCCGCCGGCATCGACTGGAAGGCGCACCTCAAGCTGATCGGCACGCGGGCCTCGGTGCAGCGCGTCAACGCCGACCGCAAGCGCGACCAGGACGCCGCGGCTGCGGCCGCGGCCGCGGCCAAGCCCGCCTGAGCCTCTGGCGGCCGTGGGCGCCGCCAGCTGCGCGGCCTCCTCCATGCGGAAGCGCTTGAGTCCCTGCGCGCTGGCGAGGCCGCGCTCCATCCGCTGCACTTGAGCAGGGCGTCGGCTCGAAGATGCTGGCCATCACGCAGGCCAGACCCCGTGCCGCCGCGAACGAATCACCTGCAGACCATCTCCCCCTATCGGGACCTGGTCCGCAGCTGCCTCCAGGATCCCATCGTCGCGCAAGTGGCGTCGAAGCCTCATCGCGCCGGATTGCCGGTGCGGGCTCGATCAGGCCAGCCTGAAGCCGGCCATCGCGGCGACGAGGTTCTGTGCCTGTTGGCGCATGCTTTCGGCGGCGGCGGCGCTCTCCTCGACCAGCGCCGCGTTCTGCTGAGTCGTCCGATCCATCGACGTGACGGCCTCGCTGACCTGCTCGACGCCGGCGCTCTGCTCCGTGCTGGCCTGGCTGATTTCGCCGACCAGTGAGTTCAGTCGCCCGATCGAAGCCACCACCTCGCTCATGGTGGATCCGGCCTGATCAACGAGCGAAGTGCCGACTTCGACCCGCTCCACGCTGGTCGAGATGAGGCTCTTGATCTCGCGCGCCGCTTCGGCGCTGCGCTGCGCGAGGCTGCGAACCTCGCTGGCGACGACGGCGAAGCCACGCCCCTGTTCGCCCGCACGCGCCGCCTCCACGGCAGCATTCAGGGCGAGGATGTTGGTCTGGAAGGCAATGCCGTCGATCGTGCCGATGATGTCGGATATGCGGCGCGAACTCTCGGTGATGCCCTGCATCGTGTGAACGACCTCACCGACCACCTCGCCGCCGCGCGCGGCCACGTCGGACGCCTTGCGGGCCAGGTCCGCCGCGACGCGGGCACTCTCCGCATTGCGCCTGACGGTCGAGCCGAGCTGTTCCATGGACGCAGCCGTCTCCTGCAGCGATGAGGCCTGCTGTTCGGTTCGCGTGCTCAGGTCGCTGTTGCCCAGGGCAATCTGCTGACTCGCGGCCGCCACGCTGTCCGCCCCCAAGCGAACATTGCGCACGGTATCGCCGAGCTTGCCGACCATTTGCGCCAGAGCGTGCATCACGCTGCCCGGGAGCTGCGGCTGGGCCAGAAGGGGCTGCGCGAGCTGCCCGTCGGCGATTCCGCGTACCACCTGGATGAGCGTCGTGGGTTCGGCGCCGAGCCGGGCTTTCAGCCAGCGCATGATCAAGATCAGCATGGCAGAGGCGATCAGCCCCAGGCCGACCGCCGCAATGGCCAGTGCCAGGAACCAGGCGCGCGCGCGGCTCGTGGCCGCCACCACCTCGGAGTGCGTGCGCTCGTCGAGCATGACGAGGAACTCGTCCACCGGCTTCATGATCTTCGCCTTGTACTGGTGATACGCCAGATCGTGCATCAACACTGCGGCACGCGCCCGATCCGGCTCTCCCTGAAGGACGAACTGCCCCTTGTCGTCAGCCCGCAAGCCCTTGACCAGGTTCATGGCGATCGTTTCGGTCTTCACCAGGTCATCCGAGTTGGCAGTTGCCTCCTTGAGCTTGGCGAATTCGGCGTCCGTGAAGCCGGCCGCCTTCATCATCTCCAGCAGTGGCGCGGTCGTCGAGGGCCCCTTGTGGCCAGGCTGCAGCCCGGCGGCGAGGAAATCCCAGTGGATCTTTTCGTAGCCAGGCGGGCGGGGCCGCTTGCCGTTGCGGATGTCCAGCACCTCGAAGTACTGCTGCTCCCACTTTGGCTCCCCTGTGATCACATAGGTACGGGCCAGGCGCGTCAGGTCGTCCGAGCTCTGGCGAAGCTCGTCGGCGAGCTGCAGCGAGAGCGTTCGGCGTGCCTCTGCAGCCGATGCATCGGTCGCCGCGGCGTGCATGCGCCATACAGCCAGGATCAGGCTCAGGAGACATGCGGCCATGATCGTGATCGCAATGGCGAAGATGCTTCTGATGCTGTGTGTCATCGGGTTTCCCTTAGGTCCTCAGGTTTGCCTCGGAGGCTGCACGGCTGTGCCGGCGGTGCGCAGCGCCACTCGCCGCGGGCGGGGTTCGAATCGGACTCCGGGCGCGGCTGCTGCTTGCGGCTTCCGGAGCATGGACCTGTCCCGCCTGACTGCTCTTGCAGTGGTATCGGCAAGCTGCGCACGGAACTGAGGGCCTGCATGCGCCGCAGGGCCAAGGCGCCCCCGGGAGTGAGGCACTTCACCCGGCCATCTGGGCAGCCTGCCGAAACTGCAACCCGCTCGCGAGCCTTCGGGCTCTGCGTGAAGCTGGGCCGCTTGACTGCTACGGCAAGGCGGCAAGCACCGCCTGCATGGGCGCAGGCTGCGCGCTGAAGATGCGCGCGGGCGAGCCGACGATCAGGAGACCGAGTGTGCCGCCCGCTGCGCGGCCACTTCCTTCCGGAAGCGGTTGAGTTCCTGCACGCTGGCGAAGCTGCGCTCCATCAGCAGGCTCAGGTTGTGCAGAATGCGCTCGACGACCCGGTTCTCCCACACGGAATCGAACTGGATCTGCTTGTCCAGCCACTGCTCGAGCCAGGCCGGGTCGGGCATACGGCTCTGGATGGTGTCGCGCGGGAAGAGCTTGACGTTGACGTGCAGGTTGGTCGGGTGCAGCGCCTGCGCCGTGCGGCGCGCGCTGGCCATCAGCACGCCGATCTTGGCGAAGGCGGCACGCGCCTCGTCGCCGAACTTGTTGAGCGCGCGCTTCATGTAGCGCAGGTAGGCGCCACCGTGGCGGGCCTCGTCGCGCGCCAGCGTCTCGTAGATGGCCTTGATCACCGGCTCGGTGTGCCATTCAGCGGCGCGGCGGTACCAGTGGTTGAGTCGGATCTCGCCGCAGAAGTGCAGCATCAGCGTCTCGAGCGCCGGGGCCGGGTCGAACTCGAAGCGCACGGCGTGCAGCTCTTCTTCGGTGGGCACGAGGTCGGGGCGGAAGCGGCGCAGGTACTCCATCAGCACCAGGGAGTGCTTCTGCTCCTCGAAGAACCACACGCTCATGAAGGCGCTGAAGTCGCTGTCATCGCGGTTGTCGCGCAGGAACATCTCCGTGGCCGGCAGCGCCGCCCACTCGGTGATGGCGTTCATCTTGATGGTCTGCGCCTGCTCTTCGCTGAGCAGGCTGGCGTCGAATCCGTCCCAGGGGATGTCGGACTCCATGTTCCAGCGAACGGCTTCGAGCTGCTTGAAGAGTTCCGGATAAAGCATGTTCGGATTCACGGGCGAGGGTTCGAGCACGGGCGCATTCTAGGGATGCGATCCGCGTCACGGCGCGGGGATCGCACCGATGGCACTGCCCGCGGGCGGGCGTTCAGGCCGCCTGGCGGGCGCGCCGCAGGGCCGCGGACACGTCGCCGAGTGTCGCGAAGGGCTCGACGCCGTCCACCGGCCGGCGGTGCAGCGCCGGCGCGCTGCCGCCGGCCCAAAGGCGCACACCGGGCTGCAGCTTGCCGCGCAACTCGGCCAGGCCGTCGACGATCTGGTTCGGGTTCATGCAGCCGGTGAAGCTGAGCGCGACGATGTCGCTGTGCAGCGCCTTGGCCGCCAGCACGACGTCCCACAGCGGCGTCTGCGTGCCCAGGCTCACGCAGCGGCAGCCCTCCAGGGCCAGCACGGCCTCGGCCATCAGCAGGCCCAGGCCGTGGGGTTCGCCGGGGAAGGTGGTCAGCAGCACCCGCGGCGCGTCTGCGACCGGGGGCTCGGGGACGCTGGCGATGGCGGCGCGCAGCACCACCTGCACGGCCTCGGTGTAGAGGTGCTCCTCGAAGACCTCGAGCTGGCCGCGCAGCCAGGCGTCGCCTACGGCAGCGTTCAGCGGGCCCACGACCTCGTTGACGAAGCGCGCCACGCCGACGCGCGACAGCAGCCGGGTGAGCTGGCTGCGCAGCCGCGGCACGTCGTGGCTGCGGATGAGCGCGAGGTGCTCGCGCAGGTCAGCAGCACCCAGCGCCAGCTCGGTGGCGCGCACGGGCGACTCCACCGTCTGCTCGCTGATGGCCTGCAGTTGCTCCAGCGGCTGAGTGACCACGCGGCCCGGGCGGTGGCCGGCATCGAGCAGACGCTTGATGATGCGGAGCTTCTCGACGTCGGCCAGCGTGTAGGCACGCTCTCCCAGCATATCGCGCCCGGGGTTGGGGAAGCCGTAGCGGCGCTCCCAGACACGCAGGGTGTCCTTGCTCAGGCCGGTGTCGCGCTCGACCGCGGCGATCGACAACGTGATGGCCGCCGGGCGCGCACGGTCGTTCAAGGAAACCTCCAGCCGCCCGCACACGGGGCGGGAGCCTGGCGCAAGGCCACCGCGGACCTGCGTCCTGGACAAAAGACCCCCTCGGGAGTCGCAAACGACGTATGCACCGGAGTCGCCACGCTTTGAACAAGACAAAGCACTGAAGGCCCAGATGCTGCCACAGTTGGAGTCCAGGTTTTCAGAGGGTTTACACAACGGCGGGAATCGGGTTGAATACCACATAGTCGTATAGTGACCATCTAGTTCAGGCTTGCCGGTGGTGTTGGCAGCCCCGAACCAGGGATCCGAAGCCCCTGCCCGCGAAAGCCATCATGTCGCCAACACCCCGCTCCATGCCCCGCAGCCATCTCACCGGGCTCGCCTCGCACCTGCCGACGGCCCCGGCCAAACTTTTTTCCGTGTGGCGCCGGGCCGGTACGGAACTTCCCCGGTGCTTGACCCTCTCAAGCAGCAGCCCGGTTGCCGAGCCGCGCCGGGTCGATGAAGTTTCCCTGTCGTGCGGCCGGCCGGCCGAGCCGGTTGCAATCCCCGGGTGGTTCTCCTCCTCCTCCCTCCCTCCCTCGTTCACCTGGGGGCGCCGCACGACAGCTTTCTTTTCCCGCGCCGGCGGAGGTGTCGCATGAAGCGCGTCGCCGTCGTCGGCTCCGGCATCGCCGGGCTCGGGGTGGCTTACACGCTCGCGCGCGACATCGCTTGCCCCGCCCACGTCACCCTGTTCGAGGCCGGCGCGCACTTCGGCGGGCACGCGAACACGGTGGACGTCACGCTGGAGGGCGTCACACACGGCGTGGACACTGGCTTCCTGGTGTTCAACGAGCGCACCTACCCCAACCTGATCCGCCTGTTCGCCGAGCTGGGCGTGGACACCGCGCCCTCGGACATGTCGTTCTCGGTGCAGGCGCGGCAGGACGGCCTGGAGTGGAGCGGCAGCGACCTGGGCACCGTGTTCGCGCAGAAACGCAACCTGCTGCGGCCGCGCTTCCTGGGGATGCTGACCGACCTGCTGCGCTTCAACCGGCTCACCACGGCCATCGCCGAGCGCAACGAGGACGTCGAGCTGCAGGAGCCGATCGGCGACTTCCTCGACCGCCACCGCTTCGGCCCGGCGTTCCGCCAGTGGTACCTCCTGCCGATGATCGGCTGCATCTGGAGCTGCCCGACGGACCAGATGCTGCGCTTTCCCATCGGCACCATGATCCGCTTCTGCCACAACCACGGGCTGATCCAGGTGAGCAACCGGCCGCAGTGGCGCACGGTGACCGGCGGCTCGCGCCACTATGTCAGGCGCATGCTGCAGGGCATCAGCGACGCCCGCCTGAACACCCCGGTGAGCCAGGTCCGGCGCCTGCCGCCGGCCAGCGGGGTCGCGGGCGTGATGGTGTCCAGCGCGCACGGCAGCGAGCGCTTCGACGAGGTGGTTCTGGCCTGCCACTCCGACCAGGCCCTGGCCCTGCTGGCAGACGCCACGGCCGACGAGAAGCGCGTGCTCGGCGCCATCCGCTACCACCCCAACCGCGCCGTGCTGCACACCGACACCTCCGTGCTGCCGCAGCGCCGCCGCGCCTGGGCGGCCTGGAACTATGCGCGCGCCACCGACGCCGGCCGCGAGCAGGCCGCCGTGTGCCTGCACTACCTGATCAACCGGCTGCAGCCGCTGCCCTGGCAGCAACCGGTGATCGTGTCGCTCAACCCCGACCCCGCCCACGAGCCGGCGCGAGGCCGGGTGCTGCGCGAGTTCGACTACGCGCACCCGGTGTTCGACCGCGCCGCCGTGGCCGCTCAGCGAGAGCTGCCGGGCATACAGGGCCGGTCGCACGTGTGGTTCTGCGGCGCCTGGGCGCGCTACGGCTTCCACGAGGATGGGCTGATGTCGGCGCTGGCCGTGGTGGACGGCCTCCGGCAGCAGTGGCGCAGCACCGGCGTGCGGGCGGCCGCGTGAACGCGCCGACCGCCCCCTGCGCGCTGGCCGTGCCTCTGCTGGGCCGCGGCGTGGTGCTGCACCGGCGGATGCGTCCGAGCGCGAATGCCTTCCGCTACGGCACGTACTTCGTCATGCTGCCGATGCGCAGCCTGGCCGCGGAGGGCGTGCCGGGCCTGCCGCGCAACCGCCTCGGCCTGTGGAGCTTCCACGATGCCGATCATGGGGACGGCGGCACCGACTCCCTGGGCTGGCTGCTCGGCCTGCTGGCCGCCGAGGGCGTGGACGACGCCGACGGCGAGGTCTGGCTGCACACCTACCCGCGCGTGCTGGGCTACGTCTTCAAGCCCGTGAGCTTCTGGCACTGCCACCGCGCCGACGGCTCGCTGGCGGCGATGGTGGCCGAGGTGAACAACACCTTCGGCGAGCGACACTGCTATCTGCTCACCGGCCCCGGGCTGGCGTACGGGCGCGAGCTCACCGCGCGCAAGGTGTTCCACGTCTCGCCCTTCTGCCGCGTCGAGGGCCGATACCGCTTCCGCTTCATGCGCACGGCCGAGCGCGTGGTCGCACGCGTCGACCACGACGACGAGGCCGGCGCGCTGCTGCAGACCAGCGTGTCCGGCACGCTCGAGCCGCTGACGCCCGCGGCGGCGCGGCGTGCGTTCTGGGGCCAGCCGCTGATGACCCTGGGCGTCATCGCGCGCATCCACTGGCAGGCGCTGAGGCTGTTCGTCAAGCGCGTGCCCTTCGCCAGCAAACCCGAGCCGCCCGAGCGCTTCGTCACGCGCTAGGGCCATCGTTTCCCGGATCGTCGACGCCATGACCATCACCACCACCTCCACCGCCAGCCGCTTCGAACTGCCCGCCTCGGCCCCCGCCGCGGCGCGCGCCGTGCTGCGCCTGCTGCAGGGCCTGCAGCACGGCACGCTGGACGTGCAGTTCCCCGACGGCAGCCAGGCCCGCTTCGGGCACGGCACCGAGCCGCGCGCGGCCATGCGGCTGCACGACTGGGAGGTCTGCGGTGCCGCACTCAAGAGCGGCGACATCGGCTTTGCCGAGACCTGGATCGCCGGCCACTGGAGCACGCCCGACCTCGTGACGCTGCTGAAGCTGTTCATCGCCAACCGCGACGCGGTCGAGCAGGTCATCTACGGCACCTGGTGGGGCCGGCTGGCCTACCGCGTGAAGCACCTGCTCAACCGCAACTCGCGCCAGGGCAGCCGCAAGAACATCCACGCCCACTACGACATCGGCAACCCGTTCTACCGCCTGTGGCTGGACGAGACGATGAACTACTCCAGCGCCTGGTTCGACGGCAACCCGGCGCGCCCGCTGCCCGAGGCGCAGCGCGCCAAGGTGCGGCGCGCGCTGGACGAGTGCGGCCTGCAGCCGGGCCAGCGGCTGCTGGAGATCGGCTGCGGCTGGGGTGCCCTGGCCGAGATGGCGGCGGTGGACTTCGGCGCGCGCGTCACGGGCCTGACGCTGTCCACCGAGCAGCTCGAGTACGCGCAACGCCGCCTGACCGGCGTGGGTGCCGCGGTGCAGGGCGACCTGCGCCTGCAGGACTACCGCGACATCTGCGACGAGCCCTTCGACGCCATCTGCTCCATCGAGATGTTCGAGGCCGTGGGCCGCGAGTACTGGGACAGCTACTTCGCCACGCTGCGCCGCCAGCTCAAGGCCGGCGGCCGCGCGTGCATCCAGAGCATCACCATCCGCGACGACCTTTTCGAGCGCTACGTCCGCAGCACCGACTTCATCCAGCAGTACATCTTCCCCGGCGGCCTGTTGCCCAGCCGCAGCGAGTTCAAGGCCCAGGCGGAGAAGGCCGGGCTGCTGGTGACCAACGAGCTGTGCTTCGGCGCCGACTACGCCGAGACGCTGCGCCGCTGGCGCGTGGCCTTCCTGGCCAAGGACGGCCCGCTGCGGCAGCTGGGCTTCGACACGCGCTTCATGCGCATCTGGGAGTTCTACCTGGCCTATTGCGAGGCGGCCTTCGCCACCGGCAACACCGACGTCGTGCAGTTCACGCTGGTGAACCCGGCGGTCAAGGGGTGATGGTGATGCTGCAGCGCCGTTCGCTCATCTCGATGGCCGCGGCCGCGGCCCTGGCACCGCACGCCTGGGCGCAGCAGGCCGCCGCGCCCGCCGTGCCGCCCGAGGTGGCGGCCGCGCTACCGGGCGCCACGCTGCAGGGCAGCGGACGGCTGCGTTTCGTCGGCCTGTCGGTGTACGACGCGCGCCTGTGGCGCGGCCCCTCTCCGCTGGGGGCCGACTGGACGAACGCGCCACTGGCGCTGGAGCTGGTCTACCAGCGCAGCCTGGTCGGCCGACTGATTGCCGAGCGCTCGCTCAAGGAGATGCGGCGCCAGCGCGAGATCAGCGACGACGAGGCCGGCCGCTGGCTCGCGGCGATGACGCAGGTCTTCCCCGACGTGAAGGAAGGCGACCGCATCACCGGCCTGCATGTGCCGGGCCTGGGCGCGCGCTTCGCCGTCAACGGCGCCGTCAAGGGCGACGTGCGCGACCTGGAGTTCGCGCGCCTGTTCTTCGGCATCTGGCTGTCCGAGAAGACCTCCGAGCCGGCGCTGCGCCGCGCCCTGCTGGGAGCGGCATGACCACGGCCGCCGCCAGGCCGACGCCAGCAACCGAAGCGCCATCGGCCTGGCGCGGTGGCTGGGCCCAGGGCCTGAGCTACGGCGGCCTGGGGCTTCCGCTGGCGTTCGTGGCGCTGCCGCTGTACGTGGTGCTGCCCAACCACTACGCCACGGCCTTCGGCATCCCGCTGGCCACGCTGGGCGCGCTGCTGCTCTTCGCCCGCCTGTTCGACGCCGTGGCCGACCCCGTGATCGGCCGCCTGGCCGACGGCTGGTTCACGCGCCCCGCCGCCGTGGTGACGGCGGTGGCGGTGGCCGCCGCGCTGGTGCTGGCCCTGGGCTTCCGCGGCCTGTTCTTCCCGTGGGTGCAGGGCACGGCGGCGCTGCTGGCTTGGTGCGCGGCGCTGCTGTGCGTCACCTACCTCAGCTACAGCGTGCTGGCCGTGGTGCACCAGGCCTGGGGCGCGCGGCTGGGCGGCGATGAAGGCCAGCGTGCGCGCATCGTGTCGTGGCGCGAGGGCCTTGCGCTGGTGGGCGTTCTCGTGGCCAGCGTGCTGCCCTCGGTGGCCGGGCTGGGGACCACGACCGTGGTGTTCGCCGTGCTGCTGGCTCTGGGCGTGGCGCTGCTGGCGCGCGCGCCGAAGCCGGCACTGGGGCGGGCGCCGAGCGCGCCGCCCAGCCTGGCCGAGCCGCTGCGCGTGGGCGCGTTCCGCCGCCTCGTCGCCATCTACCTGGTCAACGGCGTGGCCAGCGCGGTGCCGGCCACGCTGGTGCTGTTCTTCATCAGCGACCGCCTGCAGGCCAAGGCCTTCGAGCCGCTGTTCCTGGCCAGCTACTTCGCGGCCGGCGCGCTGAGCATGCCGCTGTGGGTGCGCGTGGTGGGCCGGCTCGGGCTGGCGCGCACCTGGCTGGCGGGCATGGTGCTGGCCATCGCGGCCTTCGTCTGGGCCGCGCTGCTGGGCGAGGGCGACGTGGTGGCCTACACGCTGGTGTGCGTCGCCAGCGGCGTGGCGCTGGGCGCCGACCTGACGCTGCCCGGGGCCCTGCTGGCCGGCGTGGTGCAGCGGGCCGGCCACGGCGAGCGCCTGGAAGGCGCCTACTTCGGCTGGTGGAACTTCTGCACCAAGCTCAATCTCGCGCTGGCGGCCGGCATCTCGCTGCCGATGCTGCAGGCCTTCGGCTACGAACCCGGCAGCCGCAGCCCCGAGGCGCTGCAGGCGCTTACGCTGGCCTACTGCCTGCTGCCCTGCGCGCTGAAGCTGGCCGCCTGCGCGCTGCTCTGGACCCTCTGGATCCGCAAGGAAGAACCGCGATGAACACTCTCCGAACCCCCACCCTCGCCCGCCGTGGCGCGCTGGCCGCGCTGCTGGCCGCCAGCGCCCTGGTGCTGGGCTGCGCCAGCCCGACGCCGGCCGACTACGCCGCCGAGAAGCCCGTGCTCGACCTCAAGCGCTACTTCAACGGCGAGCTGGTCGCGCACGGCATCTTCACCGATCGCAGTGGCAAGGTGGCACGCCGCTTCGTGGTCCAGATGACGGGCACCTGGACCGGCAGCCAGGGCGTGCTCGACGAGCGCTTCCTCTACAGCGACGGCAAGACCGAGCGCCGAGTCTGGCGCCTGACCGACCTGGGCGGCGGCCGCTGGGAAGGCCGCGCTGACGACGTGGTGGGCGTCGCCACCGGCGTATCGTCGGGCAACGCGCTGAACTGGCGCTACACGCTTGCCCTGCCCGTCGACGGCAAGGTCTACGAGGTGCAGTTCGACGACTGGATGTATCTCGTCGACGACAAGGTCATGCTCAACAAGGCCACCATGAGCAAGTTCGGCATCCGCCTCGGTGAAGTGACGCTGTCCTTCACCAAGAAATAGCCCATGTCCTTGAACCCCCGCATCGACAGCTGGACGGGTCGCATCGTCTGGATGGTGGGTGCATCCACCGGCATCGGCCGCGCCACCGCCGCGAAGCTGCACGCCGCCGGTGCGCGCGTGATCGTCTGTGCCCGCAAGAAGGAGGCGCTCGACCGCTTCGTGGCCGAGCACCCCGGTGCCGAGGCCATCGCCCTGGACGCCACCGACGAGCCGGCGATGCGCGCGGCAGCGGCGCAGATCGTCGAGCGCCACGGCCGCGTCGACCTGGCCTGCTACTGCGCCGGTATGTACACCCCGATGCGTGCGCAGGCCTTCGACCTGGCCAGCGCCAAGGCGCACATGGCCGTCAACTACACCGGCGCGCTGGTCATGCTCGACGTGCTGCTGCCGCAGCTGCTGCGGCAGGCGCGGGCGGCGGGCGGCAAGGCCGGCGGCGCGGCGGGCGGGCACATCAGTCTGGTCAGCAGCGTGGCGGGCTTCCGCGGGCTGCCCAAGTCGTTGGCCTACGGGCCCACCAAGGCGGCGCTGATCAACCTGGCCGAGACGCTGTACCTGGACCTCTCGCCCGAGGGCCTGGGCATCTCGGTCATCAACCCTGGCTTCGTCGAGACGCCGCTGACGGCGGGCAACGACTTCCGCATGCCGGCGCTGATCACGCCCGAGGAGGCCGCCGAGGCCATCGTGCAGGGCTGGCAGGCGGGCGACTTCGAGATCCACTTCCCGAAGCGCTTCACGCTGTTCCTGAAGGGCCTGCGCCACCTGGGCTACGGCGCGTACTTCGCGGCCGTGAGGCGCTCCACCGGGCTGTGAGGCCCGCCCCGCGATGCCAGCCCCCGCCGACTTGAAGCCCTTCGTCGCGTTCTTCGAGCAGCTCCGGCCCGAAGACCTGCCGCAGCTCAGCCGCTTCTACGCGGCCGACACGCGGTTCAAGGACCCGTTCAACGAGGTCGTGGGCGTCGAAGCCGTGGCCTCCATCTTCCGCCACATGTTCGACTCGCTCGACGAGCCGCGCTTCGTCGTGCGCGACGTCATCGCCCAGGGCGAGCAGGCATTCCTGGCGTGGGATTTCCTGTTCCGCATGCGGCGTTTCGACCGCGGCGGGCAGTGCATCCGCGGCGCCTCGCACCTGCGCTTCGGGCCCGACGGCCTGATCACGGAGCACCGCGACTACTGGGACGCGGCCGCGGAGCTGTACGAGAAGCTGCCGCTCGTGGGCGGACTGATGCGCTGGCTGAAGCGCCGGGCGGCGTCCTGACCGGCGCGCCGCGGGCAGCGGCGCCGAAGACCCACTACTTGTCGCGCTGGCCCTCGGTGAGGGTGTGGGTCTGGAACAGGCCCGACTTGTCCACGAAGTAGGTCTCCATGAACCGCACCTTGCCGCTGGCGGCGAGCTTCGCGGGCGCCGGGAAGGGGCTGGCCTTCTTGATCATGGCCACGACCCAGGGCGCGACCTCGTCGGCCGCCGGGCGGCGGATGACGCCGACGTCGACGACGTTGCCCTGGGCGTCGAGCTCGACCTCTACCATCATCACGCCGTACAGCAGCGGCGGCAGCTTGCCGCGGTAAACCCGCATGGGGAAGCAGCTGTAGAGATGGCGCGAGGCGTCGATGCGGAACTCGCGCTCGACTTCCTGCTGCGAGGCCTGCGGCTCCTTGCAGGTGGGTGCCGGCACCATGCTGAACTGCGCCTGGGCCGCTGGAGCCAGCAGCACGGCGGCGGTGGCCAGCACGGGCAGGGCGAGGGCGCGGAAGGCAGCAGTGCGCAACCACGCGGCGCTTCCGGCGGCGGCGACTCGGGCGGGGGCTCGGTGCGGCATCGGGGTTCCCTCTCGATCGGGTCGTGCGGGCCGCGACCGCCGCGACTCCCACGAACGCAGGGGAGGTTACACCGGCATCCCGGCGCCGCCATCCGCCCGTGGCACGAAGCGCGAGAAGCATTCACGCCCGGCGCGATGCTAGCGCCGGTCAGGGCACCCGCGCCACCAACGGCGCCGCGGCCGCGCTCAGCGCAGCCAGCCCTTGCGCCGGAAGTAGACGATGGGCGCGGCCACCGACAGGGCCATCAGCCCCAGCGCGAAGGGGTAGCCCCAGGGCCACTTCAGCTCGGGCATGTGCTCGAAGTTCATGCCGTAGACGCTGGCGATCAGCGTCGGCGGCAGCAGCGCCACGCTGGCGACCGAGAAGATCTTGATGATCTTGTTCTGGTTGATGTTGATGAAGCCCACCGTGGCATCGAGCAGGAAGTTGATCTTCTCGAACAGGAACGCGGTGTGGCTGTCCAGGCTGTCGATGTCGCGCAGGATCTGCCGCGCCTCCTCGAACTGCTCGGCGCCCAGCATGCGGCTGCGCATCATGAAGCTGAGCGCGCGGCGCGTATCCATCACGTTGCGGCGGATGCGGCCGTTGAGGTCCTCCTCGCGCGCGATGGCAGCCAGCGCCTGGGCAGCGGCGCGGTCATCGACGTCCTGGCGCAGCACGCCGGCGCTGACCTTCTCGAGGTTGTCGTAGATGCCCTCCAGCGCGTCGGCCGAGTACTCGGCGTCAGCGTCGTAGAGCTTGAGCAGCACGTCCTTGGCGTCCTCGATCAGCGCCGGGATGCGCCGCGCCCGCAGGCGCAACAGCCGGAACACCGGCAGGTCCTCGGCATGGATGGAGAACAGCACACCCTGGTGCAGGATGAAAGCCACGCGCACGCTCCGCGCCAGGCCGTCGTCGCTGTCGATCAGGAAGTCGGAACGGATGTGCAGCTCGCCGTTGTCCTCTTCGTAGAAGCGGGCCGATTCCTCCAGGTCGTCGTCGACGGCGTCTTTCGGGATGCTCAGCCCGAAACGCTGCTCGACCCAGCGGGTCTCGTCCTCGCCGGGCGCCTCCAGGTCCACCCACACGGGGCGCGTGCGGGCCAGCGCCTCGGCGCTGTCGATCTCTTCCTGGAAGAGCCGACCTTGGTTGAGCGAGAACACGTTGAGCATGGGCGGCGGCATGATAGGCCCGCACGGCGGTGGCAGACTCTCGCCGATGAGCCGTTCGCTGCGTGTCGCCCTCCTGATCGCCCTGGTTGCGCTGCTGCCGGCGCTTGGGGCGGTGGCGGTGCTGTCGACGGCGCTGCAGCGCGAGCCTGCGGTCGTCAGCGCCACCGAGCTGGCGGCCGACGACGTGGCACGCGCCGTCAGCCTGCTGCGCACGCACGATCCTCGACACGCCGTGCCCGGCCGCGTGAGCGCGGCACGGGTGCAGGAGCGCGAGCTGGAGGTGCTGCTGAGCCACGGCGCGCGGCGCTGGCTGCCGGGCACCAGCGGGCGCGTTGACTTCGCCCGCGGCTCGGCGAAGCTGCACCTGAGCACGCACCTGGGCGCCCTGCCGATGCTGGGCGGCACCGTGGCGGCGCTGACGGCGCCCTTCGGCCGCTGGGTCAACCTAGAGGTCGAGCTGCAGGAGACCGGCGGCCTGCCGGCGATCGCCATGGCGCGCGTCGGCGGCCTGCCGCTGCCGGTCTGGGCGGTGGAAGCGCTGGCGCAGCGCGTGCTGGCTCGCAGCGGTCTGGCTGCCGATTGGCAGCTGGCGCAGGAGGTCGTGCGGCGGGTGCGCTTCGAGGGCGACCACGCGCTGGTGATCTACGCGTGGCAGCCCGACAGCGCGAGCCGCGTGATGGCCTCGCTGCTGACGGCGGCCGAGCTCGAGCGCCTCCAGCCCTACCAGGATCGCCTTGCGGCCGTCGTCGCCGCTGCACCCGGCTGGCAGATGCCAATGGTAGAGGCGCTGTCGCCGCTGTTCGAGCTCGCCGCACAGCGCAGCGCCGCCGGCCGCGACGCCGCCGCCGAGAACCGCGCCGCGCTGGTGGTGCTCACTCTCTTCGTCAACGGCCGCCACGTCGGCAGCGTGGCGCCTGCGGCGCAGACCTGGACCCGGCCGCGCCCGCTCCGGCTGACGCTGGGCGGGCGCATCGACTTCCCGCAGCACTTCCTGGTGTCGGCGGCGCTGGTGACGGAGGGCACGAGCCCGCTGTCGCGCGCCATCGGCCTCTACAAGGAGGTGGCCGACTCGCGCGGCGGCAGCGGCTTCTCGTTCAACGACATGGCGGCCAACCGCGCCGGCACGCGTTTCGGCGAGCTGGCGCTGGGCCAGCCGCAGGAACTGCAGCGCCGCGTGGCCAGCGGGGCGCGGGCCCGCGCGCTGCGCGATGACGACCTGCTGCCCGCCGTGGCCGACCTGCCGGAGTTCATGCCCGAGGCCGAGTTCCGGCGCCGATTCGGGGGCGTCGGCGCCCCGGCCTACGAGGCGATGCTGACCGACATCGACCGCCGCGTCGCGGGCCTGGCGCTACTGCGCTGAGCGCTCGCGCGCGCCGGGCCCGGCGCCGGCCGTGATGTCGAAGCGGAACAGGCGGCACTCGATGGCGCCGTTGTAGAGCGGCACGCGGCGCGATTCCTTCATGCGCATCAGGCTCGGCAGCTTCATCTCGGGGCTCAGCAGCCAGACCGTCCAGCCGGCATAGTGGCGCTTCCAGTGGGCGGCCATGCCGCCGAAGAACTCGGCCGAGCTGCCGCCGCCATCGAAGCCCTCCCGGGAGACGACACTGCCGGTGCCCTTCGGCGCGATGCGTTCGCCGTACGGCGGGTTCATCAGGATCGTGCCGCGCGGTGCCGGCGGCGTGCGCTGCTGGGCATCGGCCGTCTTGAACTCGATGGCCCGCGCCACGCCCGCGCGCTCGGCGTTGCGCGTTGCGAAGTCGGTCATGCGGAAGCTCACGTCGCCCGCGAACACAGGCGCGGCGCCCGCGTACACGCTCGTCCGGGCCCGCTGCTGCATCCGCGCCCAGGCGGCGCGCAGCGGCGGCGCTGCGAAGGGCCGCTGGCGCTCGAAGGCGAAGCGGCGCTGTCCGCCGGGCGCGATGCCGCAGGCCAGTTGCGCGGCCTCGATGGCGATGGTCCCGGCGCCGCAGCAGGGGTCGAGAAGGGGGCCGTCCTCGGCGCGGCCCTGCCAGCCGATGGCCGCCAGCATGGCGGCGGCCAACGTCTCCTTCAGCGGCGCCTCGCCCGTGGCCTCGCGCCAGCCGCGCTTGAAC
>JBILSW010000269.1:0-4941 GCA_044371895.1 Rubrivivax sp. | reverse complement strand
GTGGTCAGGCGGGACGAGCTGCAGCGGCTGCTCGCCCCCGGGGGCGCCGCCGGCGCGCTGCTGGCCGAACAGGCCGACCTGCCGCTGCACAACTGGAACGGCATCGAGGTGGGACGTCTGCGCGCCAGCAGCGCAGGCTGACCGGCGCCCGGCTGGCCGTGACCCGCCGGGCGGGGGCCAGGTCGGCTTCAGCTGGCGATCACGACGCAGTTGCGTCCGCGGCGTTTGGCCTCGTACAGCGCCTCGTCGGTGGCGTGCTGCCAGGCTTCGGCACCGCGGCCGGGGCACTGTGCAGCCACGCCGATGCTCACCGTGACGCCCCGCTCGGGATGATCGGGCACCAGGGCCGCCTCGGCCACGCGGCTGCGCAGGTCCTCGGCCAGCCGCGACGCATCGGTACGGCCGATGCGGGGCAGCAGCAGCACGAACTCCTCGCCGCCGGTGCGGAACAGGCGGTCGCTCGGCCGCAAACGGGCCCTCAGCGTGGCCACCAGGCCGCGCAGCACGGCGTCACCCGCGGCGTGGCCGTGGCGGTCGTTGATGCTCTTGAAATGATCGACGTCCACCGCGAGCAGCACGTTGACGGCGTCGGTGCCCGGTGCCGGTTCCGGCAGCGTCCCGAGCTGCTCGACGAGATGACGGCGATTGAAGGCACCCGTCAGCGGGTCCGTGATCGCCTGCGCCTGCAGCGCTTCCTGCAGCTCGCCCACCACGTTCAGCACGACGTTGATCATGACCAGGATCACCGACAGGGTCGCAAACACCCGCGCGGCCAGCGGCGGTCCGCCGCCTTCCGACAGCAGCGCAGCCGCGGTACCCCCCGCCAGCATGATCAACGACAGCACCAAGGCGACCCGCCGCCGCAGCAGGAAGTAGGCGATGAAGAGGGTGGGCGCCGCCCAAAGGGCCCCGTGCGTGCCTTGAACCAGGATGGCACCGACCACCGCAAGCGCCATCGCCAGCACCATGAGCCAGAACGGCACCGGGGCATCCCGGCCCAACCGGAGCATCAGGCCGTTGGCCATCAGCGCGGTCTGCGCGACGCCGACCACGGCACCGAGCATCCACCGACCGGCAAAGAAGTGATTCACGGTGAAAGGCAGCAGAAGCACCACCCCCAGGATGCTCAGCTGGAAGGCAATGCGACCACGGTAGGGCGACAGCGCATCGTCATCCCAGCGGACGGCGCTCATGGCGGCCTTGCGCAGTCGTGAGGTCAGCGAAGTCACGGAGTCGGATATGGGCCGGCTCGCGCCAGACTTGATCCCGTCCATACCGGGCATCCGTCGGCGGTGCGCGGGTTCAGGCGACCGCCTCCGCTCAGCGCGCGCGGGCCGACGGCTGCGCGGGCCCGGAAATCAGCGACACGGCGTCGCCACCGCCGCCCCCCAGCAGCCCGGTGGCGGTGTAGATGCCCAGCTTGCCGCGCGTGTCGGCGATGTCGAGGTTGCGCATGGTCAGCTGGCCGATGCGGTCGGCCGGCGTGAAGGCGGCGTTCTCCACCTTCTCCATGGACAGGCGCTCGGGCGCGTAGGTCAGGTTGGGGCTCTGCGTGTCGAGGAGGCTGTAGTCGTTGCCGCGCCGCAGTTCCAGCCAGACCTCACCGGTGACGGCACGCGCCACCCAGCGCTGCGCGGTCTCGCGCAGCATCAGCGCCTGCGGGTCGAACCAGCGGCCCTGGTAGAGCAGCCGGCCGAGCTTGCGGCCGTTCGTGCGGTACTGCTCGATGGTGTCCTCGTTGTGGATGCCGGTGACCAGCCGCTCGTAGGCCACGTGCAGCAGCGCCATGCCCGGGGCCTCGTAGATGCCGCGGCTCTTGGCCTCGATGATGCGGTTCTCGATCTGGTCGCACATGCCCAGGCCGTGGCGGCCGCCGATGACGTTGGCCTCGGCCATCAGCTCCACGGCGCTGGCAAAGCTTCGGCCGTTCAGCGCCACGGGCACGCCGTCCTCGAAGCGCACACTCACCTCCTCGGCCTTCACCGGCACGTCGTCGCGCCAGAAGGCCACGCCCATGATCGGCTTGACGATGCGGATGCCCGAGTTCAGGAACTCCAGGTCCTTGGCCTCGTGCGTGGCGCCGAGCATGTTGCTGTCGGTGCTGTAGGCCTTCTCGACGCTCATCTTGTAGTCGAAGCCGTGGGCGACGAGGTACTCGCTCATCTCCTTGCGGCCACCAAGTTCGTCGATGAAGCGCTGGTCGAGCCAGGGCTTGTAGATGCGCAACTGCGGGTTGGCCAGCAGCCCGTAGCGGTAGAAACGCTCGATGTCGTTACCCTTGTAGGTGCTGCCGTCGCCCCAGATGTGGACCTCGTCCTCCTTCATGGCCACCACCAGCGCCGTGCCGGTGACGGCGCGGCCCAGCGGCGTGGTGTTGAAGTAGGTGGCGCCGCCGGTGCTGATGTGGAAGGCGCTGCACTGGATGGCGGCGATGCCCTCGGCCACCAGCTGACTGCGGCAGTCGACGAGGCGGGCGATCTCGGCGCCGTAGGCCAGCGCCTTGCGCGGGATGTCGTCGTAGTCGCTCTCGTCGGGCTGGCCCAGGTTGGCCGTGTACGCGCACGGCACGGCGCCCCTGGCGCGCATCCAGTGAACGGCGGCAGACGTGTCCAGGCCGCCCGAGAAGGCGATGCCGACGCGCTGGCCGGCAGGAAGCGATTGCAGGATCGTGGTCACGACAGGGCTCCGGGTGAGCCTGGCATTGTCGCGGATGAGCGCTCCGGGCCGCGTCAGCGCGCCGGCGGCCCGTACAGGAAGCGCAGCATGCCGTCCACGCGCGCCGCCCAGCTCAGCTCGTCGTGGCGGCCGTCCGGGTCTTCCACGTAGGCGAGCCGCGAGCCGGCCCAGCCCTGCGCGGCCAGGGCGTCGCGCAGCGCGCGGCTTTCGGTGAAGATGCCCTCGCCCTCGTGCGCGCCCATGTCCAGCCACAGGCGCGGGCGCGGCCCGGGCGGCGGCGTGGCGCGCACTTCGCGCTTCGGCAGGAAGCCGTCCCACCAGACCGACGGCGAGACGACCAGCGCGGCCCCCACGCTGTCGGCGCGGTGCAGCGCAAGCCACAGCGAGGCGATCCCGCCCAGCGAAGATCCGCCCACCGCCGTGTGCATCGGCTCGGGGCGGGTGCGGAAGCGGCGGTCGATCTCGGGCTTGAGGGCATCAAGCAACCAGGCGCCGTAGCTCGGCAGTCCACCACCCAGGAAGCGCGCGTGCAGCCCGCCGCGCGTGGGGGTCAGCTCGTGGATGCGGTCGCGGCCGCTTGGCACCGCCACCACGATGAAGGGCTGCACCTCCCCGGCCAGAACCAGGCGCTGCGCGGCCTCGTCAACGCCCCACTCTGCACCGGCCGCGCGGGCATCGAACACGTTCTGCCCATCGTGCAGGTAGAGCACGGGATAGCGGCGCTGGGGCTCGGCGTCGTAGCCCGGCGGCAGCCACACCGACACGGGGCGCGCCAGCGCGTGGCCAGCAGGCAGCGGCTCCAGCGTCAGCACCGTGCCGGTCAGGCGCGACGGCGGCGGTGCAGCCGGCGTGCCGAACACGCGCGCCACGCGCGGTGCGGCGCCGTCCAGCAGCGCGACGTGGTTGGAGCCCGCTTCCCAGCCTTCGTCGGGCCCGAGGCCGGCACGCACGACGCGGAACTTGTGCGGCACGGGCTGGCCACCCGCGGGCCGGCGCTCGAAGCGCACCTCGGCCTCCCAGCGACCGTCGGCGCGCGGCGCCAGGGCCAGGCCTCGGTCCCAGGCCAGCGGCGGGAAGCCGCCGCGCAGCTCGACGCGATCGCGCACGGGGTCGAAGCGGCCGGCAGCGGCCTCGGCGCGCAGGTCGGCCTCGAAGCGCACGGTCACGGGCTGCGCCCACGCCGACACCAGCCCCGCGACCCACAGGCCCAGCGCGGCCAGGGCGGCGTGGCTCAGCCGGTCGACGCGGGCTCTCACGTGGTGCACGGAAGGGCGCGCCGTTCCTGCCCGCTCAGGGCTTGGGCTGACCCGGGCCGGCCCTGGCGCGAAGTTCCTCGGCGAGCGCATCGATGCTGCGCGCCATCTGCCCGAACTCGTCGCCCCGCCTGAAGTGCAGGCGCGTGTCGTCGATGTGGCCGGCCTTGAGGTCGGCCAGCGCGCGCGTGAGCTGCTTCAGTGGCAGCGCGAAACCCCGGGCCAACCACCACCCCACCGCGGCGGCCAGCGCCAGCCCCAGCAGCGCACCGGCGGCCAGCCAGGCCGACAGAGCCCGCAGCGGTGCCGTGACGGCTTCGCGGTCTTCGGCGACGGCCACCACCCAGTCGTGGCCGCGCACGGGCGCGTAGCCCGCCACCGTGGCGACGCCGCTGACCGCCGACACGTACTCCATCCCGCCGCCGGCCCTCGCGCCCAGCAGTGCGTCGGCCAGTTCCGTCTCACCCGCCGAGGGCAGGTCGTCGCGCCGGAAGCGCTGGTCGGCGCGGATCGCGGCGAGCCGGTCTGGCGCCAGCGGCACCAGGCTGCGGTGTCGCAGGTCGGCGTGGGCGTGGTGGATGTACACGCCATCGCCGTCGACGAGGAAGGGCATGAGCCGACGGCCTGCCGCGGCCGGTCCGCCCGCCTGCGCCTGCTCCAGCGATTGCACGACCGGGTCGCCGGCAAGCCGCAGCACGATGACGCCGACAATGGCGCCGGCCTCGGCGCGCACGGGCTCGGCGATGTCCACGTTCGTGGCGCCCAGGGTGTTGCCGGCGATCAGCGTGCTGACGTGGCTGCGCCCCAGCATGGGCTGCGTGAAGTAGGGGCGCAGCGCGTGGCTCGTGCCTTGCTTGCCAAGCTCGGAGGCCAGGACCACCAGGCCGGCGGAGTCGATCAGCATCGCGCTCTGGACGCCCGAACCGGGCTGGACCTGGCGCAGCAGCCGGTCGCGCAGCGCGGCACGCGCGGGCTCGGCGGGGCTGGAGAGCCACGCGCCAAAGGCGGGGTC
>JBILSW010000002.1:0-20217 GCA_044371895.1 Rubrivivax sp. | reverse complement strand
GGCCCACCGCTGGCTGCGGTGGCGGCGGTGCTCGTGGCGGCGCTGGGCGTGGGCCTGGGCAACTGGGGGCAGCTGCCCGCCGACGAGCGCACGGCGGCGCTGATGGGCCACTCGGCGCTGCAGTGTCCCTGGAACGTGCTCGGCCTGTCGCTGCCGGCGCTGGCCGTGGCGCTGTGGGCCCTGCGCGGCCTGGCCCCAACGCGGCCCGTGGCCGCCGGTGCCGCCGCAGGGCTGCTGGCCGGCGCGCTGGGCGCCCTCGGCTATGCGCTGGCCTGTGCCGAGCTGGCGCTGCCCTTCGTGGCGGCCTGGTACACCCTGGGCGTGCTGATGACGGCGGCGCTGGGCGCGGCGCTGGGACCGCGCCTGCTGCGCTGGTGAGCGCGCCGCCGGGCGGTCCTGTTAGGGGCGACCCGCGCAGCGCCGACAATGCAGGCATGGACGTTCGGTGCCCGCCCCGGCGGCCGCGTGCAGGCCCCTGGCGGCTGGCGGCGCTCGCTTGGCTGTGCCTGGCGCCGGCGCTGGTCTTCGCGGCCCAGCCCTGGCCGCCGCTGCTGCAGCAGCTGCATGAGGCCGCCATCGACAACCCGGAAGCGGCCCTGGCCGAGGTGCAGCGCCGGCAGCGCAGCCCCGCTGCCGCGGGCGACGCCGAGACGGCCTTCTGGCTGGCCCTGGCTTCCGCGCGCCTGCAGATCATGCTGGAGGCCGACGTCGACGCCCGCGCCAGCCTGCGCGAGGCGCGGCGCCTGTTCGAGTCCCGGCCGCAGCCCGACGCCACCATGCGCGTGTGGCTGCAGTTCATGGAATTGCGCCACCGCGCCGTCACCGAGGGCAGCGTCGAGGCCCTGCAGGCGCTGACCAAGGCCCGTGGCGTCGTGGGCGTCCGCCCCGGCACCGTGCTGTCCTGCGAGTGGGACGAGACCGAGTCCTGGCTGCTCAGCGAGATCGGCAGCTACGACGAGGCCTGGCGCGTGGTCGAGCAGCTCGAGCGCTGCGCCGCCGCCACCGGCTGGCCGCACTACCGCGCGCAGGCGCTGATGGACCGCGCGGTGATCGCCGGCTCGGCGGGCGCGCCGGGCGTGGCGCACGGAAGCGGCGCGGTCGGTGGTGACCGCGTGGCGCAGCTGTTCGACGAGGCCTACGCCGCGGTCGGCCCCGGCCAGGGCCGGTTCATGCGCAGCCTGATTGCGTATTCCGCCGGCATCACCCTGACGGAGATGAACCGGCCGGCCGACGCGGCGCGCCAGCTGCAGCGCGCCCTGGAAGCCGGCCGCGCGCTGGGCGACGAGGCGGGCGTGGCCGCGGCGCTGACGGCCCTGGCACTGGTCGAGCAGCGCGAGCAGCGCCACGCCCAGGCCTTGCGCCTGCTGGCCGAGGCCGAGCCGGTGCTGCGCGGCATCGGCACCGGCACGGCCGCGCGCCTGATCACGCTGTACCGGCACAAGCTGCAGTCGCTGGTGGCGCTGCAGCGGCGCGCCGAACTGCCGGCGGCGGTGGACGCCGCGCTGGCCCTGCCCGAGGCCGGCGTGCAGCCGGCCCTGCGCGGCCAGCTGGCCCTGGCGGTGGCCGCCGCGCAGGCCGAGCTGGGCCGACACGCCGCAGCCTATGCCTCGATGAAGCGGGCGCACGAGCTGGCCGAGCAGTCGCGTGTCCAGGGCAGCAGCGCGCAGGTGCTGCGCCTGCAGAGCCTGTACGACAACTCGCGGCGCGAGGCCGAGGTGGCTTCGCTGCGCCATGCCGAGGAGTCGACCCGGCTGTCGCTGCAGGCCCAGCAGGCCACGGCGCGCATGCTGTGGGCGGCGCTGGTGGCGGCCGTGGCGCTGGCCGCTGGCGTCGGTGCTCTGGGCTGGCGCCAGTGGAAGCGGCGCAACAAGATGGCCCGGCTGGCGATGCGCGACACGCTCACCGGCTTGCACAACCGCCGTGCCATCGAGGCCTACGCGCGCTCGCAGTGCGCGCAGGCCCTGCGGCTGAGCCTGCCGTTCACGGTGGCGATGATCGACCTCGACCGCTTCAAGGCCGTCAACGACCAGTACGGCCACGCCGCGGGCGACGCCGTGATGCGCGCATTCGCACGCGCCGTGCCGGACCAGCTGCGCACCCCCGACCGGCTGGGCCGCTGGGGCGGAGAGGAGTTCCTGCTGGTGCTGCCGGGCACGTCGCTGCACGAGCTGCCGGCGCTGTTCATGCGGCTGCGCGGTGCCTTCACCTCAGCCTTGGTGCCGGGGATGCCGCAGCCGCACGGCTGCACCTTCTCGATGGGCGGGGCCGAGGCCGGGCGCGACGGCAGCAGCTTCGAGGTGCTGGTGCGGGTGGCCGACCGCCGGCTCTACAAGGCCAAGGCCGCCGGGCGCGACCGGCTGCGCTGAGCCTTCGCCCCCAGCCCGTCGCGCAGCCCCCGTCCATGCCGAAGCCACCCCCGCCTTCGCCTGCCGGGCCGCTGGCGACGGTGGCCGCCCTGGCTGCCCTGCTGCTGGCGCCACTGCCGGCCGCCGCCGACTGGGTGGGCCGCTTCGACGCCGGCCTGGCGCCCTGGGCCGAGCTGCGCTTCGTGAAGAACCGCCCCGCCAACACCTGGGCGCTGCGGCGCTGGGACGGCGTCGAAGCGCTGGAGGTGCGCTCCGAGGGCTCGATGTCGCTGATGGCGCGCACGGTCGAGGTCGACCTGGCGCGCACGCCGGTGCTGTGCTGGCGCTGGCGCATCGAGCGCGTGCTCGAGGGTGCCGACCTCACGCGCAAGGCCGGCGACGACCAGGCCGCCCGCGTGTACCTGGGCCTGGCGCTGCCGCCCGAGCGGCTGGGCGTGGGCGACCGCATGGCGCTGGCGCTGGCGCGCGCACGCTTCGGCGAGCAGGTGCCTGACGCCGCCATCAACTACGTGTGGGACAACCGCCAGCGCGCCGGCAGCGAGCACCCCAACGCCTACACCGGCCGCACCACCATGGTGGTGCAGCGCAGCGGCGGTGCCGAGAGGGGCCGTTGGGTCAGCGAGCGGCGCGACGTCGCCGCCGACATCCGGCGGCTGCACGGTCCCGGCGCGCGCCTGGTGCAGCTGGCCGTCGGTGCCGACACCGACGACACCGGCGGCTCGGCGCTCAGCGGCTTTGCCGAGTTGCGCTTCGTGGCGCCCGAGCAGCCGTGCGATTGACGCCGACCGGGCTGTAACCGCCGGGCGGCCGGGCGCGTATAAGCGCGCATCGGGCCGGCCGTCGGCCCGCCCACGCAACCCGCCGCCTGCCCATGCACCCGACGCTGCCGCTGCTCATCAAGACCGATTTCCCACCCCTCGCGCGCCGGCGCCTGGAGACGCTGCAGGTCAATCTCGGCTACACCTGCAACCAGAGCTGCCTGCACTGCCACGTGGCCGCCAGCCCGCAGCGCACCGAGCAGATGGACGGCGACACGGTGGACCTGGTGCTGGAAGTGCTGGCCGCGCGCGGCGTGGCCACGCTGGACCTGACCGGCGGCGCGCCCGAGCTGAACGTGCACTTCCGGCGGCTGGTGGCCG
The DNA here is from genome assembly GCA_044371895.1 of Rubrivivax sp. Taxonomy (GTDB): domain Bacteria; phylum Pseudomonadota; class Gammaproteobacteria; order Burkholderiales; family Burkholderiaceae_C; genus Rubrivivax. The sequence goes on along the minus strand of JBILSW010000002.1, from coordinate 16,712 downwards.
CGGCGCGAGGGCAGGGCGTGCGCGTGATCGACCGTTGCAACCTGACCATCCTGTCCGAGCCCGGGCAGGAGGACCTGGCGGCGTTCCTGGCCGAGCAGGGGGTGGAGGTCACCGCCTCGCTGCCGTGCTACAGCGCCGCCAACGTCGACCGCCAGCGCGGCGACGGGGTGTTCGAGCGCAGCATCGCCGGCCTGCGGCGGCTCAACGAGCTGGGCTACGGCGCCGACGGTTCGGGCCTGGTGCTCAACCTGGTCTACAACCCGCAGGGCCCGTCGCTGCCGCCGCCGCAGGGGCCGCTGCAGGCCGACTACCAGCGCGAGCTGATGCAGCATTTCGGCATCCGCTTCAACCACCTGTTCGCGCTGGCCAACATGCCCATCCAGCGCTTCGGCAGCACCCTGGTCAGCAAGGGCACGTTCGAGGGCTACATGGCGCTGCTGCGGGCGTCGCACCGCGACGAGAACCTCGACACCGTGATGTGCCGCAGCCTGCTGAGCGTCGACTGGCAGGGCTGGCTCTACGACTGCGACTTCAACCAGATGCTGGCGCTGCCGGCGCGCCTGGGTGCCGCCGCGGGCCGCACCCACCTGCGCGAGCTGCTGCACACCGACGGCGCCGGCAGCGCCATCCGCGTGGCCGACCACTGCTGGGGCTGCACCGCCGGCCAGGGCAGCAGCTGCGGAGGCGCGCTGGAGCCGGCCCAGGCGCAGGCGCAGGCCGCGTGAAGACCGCGCCCGCCAAGCCAGGCCGCCGCAAGGCCGTCGCCTGGGCCGCGGTGGCGGTGCTGGCGCTGGCCGTGGCGGCCGCTTGGCGGCACTACGGCCTGGGCGAGGTGCTCACGTTCGAGCAGCTCAAGGCCAGCCGCGACGCGCTGGCGGGCACCTTCGAGGCGCGCCCGCTGGCCACCGTGGCCGCCTTCTTCGGGGTGTACGTGCTGGCCACGGCGCTGTCGATCCCGGGTGCGCTGGTGCTCACGCTGGCCGGCGGCGCGATGTTCGGGCTCGGGCTGGGCCTGCTGGTGGTGAGCTTTGCCTCGACGCTGGGCGCCACGCTGGCGTTCCTGGTCGCGCGCTACCTCCTGCGCGACGCCGTTCAGGCGCGCTTCGGCCCGCAGCTGGCGCCCATCAACGAGGGCGTGCGCAAGGACGGCATCTTCTACCTGCTGACGCTGCGGCTGGTGCCGGTGTTCCCGTTCTTCCTCGTCAACCTGCTGATGGGCCTCACGCCCATGGGCGTGTGGCGCTATGCCCTGGTCAGCCAGGTCGGCATGCTGGCCGGCACGGCGGTCTACGTGAACGCGGGCACGCAGCTGGCCGCCATCGGGTCGGCCCGCGACATCGTCTCGCCGGGGCTGCTGGGCAGCTTCGTGCTGCTGGGTGTGTTCCCGCTGCTGGCCAAGGCGCTGGTGGGCTGGCTGCAGCGGCGCAAGGTCTACGCCCGGTGGCCGAAGCCGGCGCGCTTCGAGCGCAACCTTGTGGTCATCGGCGCCGGGGCGGGCGGGCTCGTCAGCGCCTACATCGCGGCGGCGGTCAAGGCCAAGGTCACCCTGATCGAAGGTCACAAGATGGGCGGCGATTGCCTGAACCACGGCTGCGTGCCGAGCAAGGCGCTGATCCGCTCGGCCAAGCTCGCGAAGCAGTTGCAGAAGGCGCAGGGCCTGGGCGTGGCCGATGCGCAGGGCCGCGTCGACTTCGCCGCGGTGATGCAGAGGGTGCACCGCGTCATCGCCGACATCGAGCCGCACGACTCGGTGGAGCGCTACACCGGCCTGGGCGCGGAGGTGCTGCAGGGCCACGCCCGCATCGCCAGCCCGTGGACGGTGGAGGTCGCGTTGCGCAACGGCACGAAGCAGGTTCTGACGACGAGGAACATCGTCATCGCCGCCGGCGCCAGCCCGTTCGTGCCGCCGATCCCGGGGCTGGCGGAAGCCGGCTGCCTGACGAGCGACACGCTGTGGGGCCTGACCGAGCTGCCGCGGCGGCTGCTGGTGCTGGGCGGCGGCCCCATCGGCTGCGAGCTGGCGCAGGCCTTCGCGCGGCTGGGCAGCCAGGTGACGCAGGTGGAAATGGCGCCGCGCGTGCTGCTGCGCGAGGATCCCGAGGTCTCGGAGCTCGTCGCCGCGTCGCTGCGCGACGACGGCGTCGCCGTGCTCACCGGCCACCAGGCAGTGCGTGTGGAGCGGGTGGGGGACGAAAAGCGGCTGGTGGCCCGGCACGGCGAGCGGGAGGTCGTGATCCCGTTCGACGAGCTGCTCTGCGCCGTCGGCCGCAGCCCGCGCGTCACCGGCTACGGGCTCGAGGAACTGGGCATCCCCCTCACGCCGAAGAAGACCATCGAGACCGACGCCTACCTGCGGACGCTCTACCCCAACATCTTTGCCGTGGGCGACGTGGCCGGGCCCTACCCGTTCACGCACACGGCGGCGCACCAGGCCTGGTATGCGGCGGTGAACGCCCTCTTCGGCCGCTTCAGGCGCTTTCGCGCCGACTACTCGGTGATCCCCTGGGCCACCTTCACCGACCCGGAGGTGGCTCGCGTGGGCCTCAGCGAGACCGAGGCGATGGAACAGGGCGTGCCCTTCGAGGTGACGCGCTACGGCATCGAGGACCTCGACCGCGCCATCACAGACAGCGTGGCGCATGGCTTCGTCAAGGTGCTCACCGTGCCGGGCCGGGACCGCATCCTCGGCGTCACCATCGTCGGCGAGCACGCCGGCGACCTGCTGGCCGAGTACGTGCTGGCGATGAAGCACGGCCTGGGCCTGAACAAGATCCTCGGCACCATCCACACCTACCCCACGCTGGCCGAGGCCAACAAGTACGCCGCCGGCGAGTGGAAGCGCGCGCACGCGCCGCAGCGGCTGCTGCGCTGGGTGGCGAAGTACCACGCCTGGGAGCGCGGATGACGCCCGCCCGCCGCCGCATGTTGCAGGCCGCGGGCGCGGCGCTGCTGGCCGTGCCGCTGCGCGCCCGGGCCCAGGCCTTCGACGACAGCCACGCCGCCTGGACGGCGTTGCTCGGCCGGCATGTCGTGCTGCTGCGGGGCGGGCAGGCCTCGCAGGTTCGCTACACCGGCTTCGCGGCGGAGCGGGCTGCGCTCAAGGCCTACCTCGACGCCCTTTCGGCCGTGCCCGAGGCCACGTTCAGGGGCTGGCGTCCGGCGGCCCGGCAGGCCTTCCTGATCAACGCCTACAACGCGTTCACGGTGGAGCTGATCCTCACGAAGTACCCGGCGCTGAAGTCCATCAAGGATCTCGGCTCGCTGCTGAGCAGCCCCTGGAAGCCGAAGTGGGTACCCTTGCTCGGCGGCCGGCTGTCGCTGGACGACATCGAGCACGGCCTGCTGCGCGCGCGCGGCGTGTACGACGAGCCGCGCGTGCACTTCGCCGTGAACTGTGCGTCCGTCGGCTGCCCCATGCTGCGCGAGGAGGCCTTCACCGCCGAGGGGCTGCCGGCGCAGCTGCAGCAACAGACCGAGCGCTTCATGGCCGACCGCACGCGCAACCGCTGGAACGCGGGCCGCGGCCGGCTCGAGCTGTCGAGGATCTTCGACTGGTACGGCGAGGACTTCGCGCTCGGCCACCAGGGCATCCGCTCGCTCAAGGCCTTCGCGGGCCAGCACGCCGATCGCCTGGCCGACGCCCCGGCCGGCCGCGAGCGGCTGCGCACGGGCGCGTTCGACATCGCCTTCCTCGACTACGACTGGGCGCTGAACGACGCGCGATGAGCGGCTGGCACGACACGGCGCTGATCGTCTTCGCCAAGGCCCCGGTGGCGGGCCTGGCCAAGACGCGGCTCATCCCGGCGCTGGGCGCCGAGGGCGCGGCGGCGCTGGCGGCACGGCTGCTGCGGCACACGCTGGCTCAGGGCGCGGCCGCCGGCTTCGGCGCGCTGGAGCTGTGCGCCACGCCCGACGCCGCGCACCCGGCGCTGGTGGCCGCGACGCGCGAGCACGGTGCGGCGCTGGCCGAGCAGGGCGCGGGCGACCTCGGCGCGCGCATGCAGCGCGCAATCAGTCGCCGCCTGGCCACGCACGCACGGGTGCTGCTGATCGGCACCGACGCACCGGCGCTCGGCGTGGCCGTGCTGCACGACGCGGCAGCCGCTCTGGCCACGCACGAGGCCGTGTTCGTGCCCGCGCTGGATGGCGGCTACGCCCTGGTCGGGCTTTGCCAGCCCCCGCCCGCGCCGCCGCGGCTCTTCGACGGCATCCCCTGGAGCACGCCGCAGGTGATGGCGCTGACGCGCGAGCGGCTGGCCGCGCTGGGCCTGCGCGGCGCCGAGCTGGCGCCGCTGCCCGACATCGACGAGCCCGCGGACCTGGCGCACCTGCCCCCGCACTGGCCCGAGGCGCGGCAGGGCGCATGAAACAGCTCGTGCTGATCGGCGCCGGCCATGCGCACGCGCAGGTGCTGCTGGGCTGGGCGCGCGCGCCCTTGCCCGGTGTGGCGCTCACCGTGGTGTCGCCGCAGGCGCTGGCACCGTACTCGGGCATGGTGCCGGGCTGGCTGGCGGGGGTCTACCGCTTTGACCAGATCGTCATCGACTTCCAGGGCCTGGCACGGGCGGCTGGCGCGCGCTGGGTGGCCGGCGAGCTGCATGCGCTCGACCCCGCGCGGCAGCGCGCGCGGCTCGCCGACGGCCAGGAGCTGCCGTACACGCTGCTGTCGCTGAACGTCGGCTCCACGCTGCGGCCGCCGGCGCTGGGGGGCACGCGCGTGCTGTCGCTGCGGCCGCTGTCGGCGCTGCGGCCGGCCTGGGACGAGGTACTGCGCGCGTGGCGAACCGCCGAGACAGCCGCGCCGCTGAAGGTGGCCGCGGTGGGCGGTGGCGCGGCCGGCGTCGAGAGCCTTCTCGCGGCGCTGGCCCACCTGCGCCGCCTGCGGCCCGACCGTGCGGTCGGCGGCGCGCTGTACAGCCGCGGCCCCGAGCTGCTGCCGGGCCTGGCCACGACGGCGCGTCGCGCCGCCGAGCGCGCGCTGGCCGCCGCCGGCGTCGAGATCAAGCTGGGCCTGGCCGGCGACGCCGCCACGCTGGCCGGCGCCGGCCTGGTGCTCTGGGCCACAGGGGCGCAGGCCCACGACTGGCAGCGCGACGCCGCCCGCCGTGGCGGCCTTGCCGCCAGCGACGACGGCTTCATCGACATCGACGAGACCCTGCGCTCGCGCTCGCACCCGACCGTCTTCGCCGTCGGCGACGGCGCGCACTGGGCGCGCGGCCCCGCACTGCCCAAGGCCGGCGTCTACGCCGTGCGCCAGGGCCCGGTGCTGCTGCACAACCTTCGCGCTGCGCTGTCCGGCGGCACGCTGCAGGCTTACGAGCCGCAGCGTCGCTTTCTCGCGCTGCTGGCCACGGCCGACGGCAGCGCCATCGCCACGCGCGGGCCCTTCGGCGCCCACGGCCGCTGGGCGTGGTGGTGGAAGGACCGCATCGACCGCGGCTTCATCGGCCGCTTCCCGCGCACCCCGACGAACTGAAGGACCATGACGACCCTCGACGACAGCCCCGGCCGCAGCTGCCCGCTGCACTACCGCTACCGCCCGGAGGACTTTGCGGCGCCGCCGCGCGCCGACCTTGCCGGGCTCGACACTCTTTACGTCGTCGGCGGGCTGTACGGCAACGAGTTCGCGCTCGACGCGCTGGAGCGACTGCTCGAGGCGCAGGCCGCGCACGACGGCCGCCGCGCCGTGGTCTTCAACGGCGACTTCCACTGGTTCGACGCCGAGCCGGCATGGTTCGGCCGCATCCAGCGCCGCGTGCTCAGCCACGCCGCGCTGCGCGGCAACGTCGAGACCGAGCTCGCCGACGAGGCGGCCGGAGCCGACGCCGGCTGCGGTTGCGCCTACCCCGACTGGGTAGGCGACGAGGTCGTGGCGCGCTCCAACCGCATCCACGCCCGGCTGCGCGCGGCCACCACACCGGCGCAGCGTGCCGAGCTGGCGGCGCTGCCGATGCACGCCCGGGCCTCGGTCGGCGGGCTGCAGGTGGCCATCGTGCATGGCGATGCCACCTCGCTGGCGGGCTGGGGCTTCGCGCAGGAGCACCTGCGCGACGCCGTCCACCGCGCCGCCGTGGGCGACTGGTTCGAGCGCGCCCGTGTCGGCGCCTTCGCCTGCACGCACACCTGCCTGCCGGTGTTCCAGCGCGTGGTGCTGGCGCGCGGCGAGGGCTGGGTGCTCAACAACGGCGCCGCCGGCATGCCCAACTTCGAGGCCGACGATGCCGGCCTCGTGCTGCGACTGGGCGTGACGCCGCCGCGCGCTGGCGAGCGGCGGCTGGGCGCGGTCCTGGTGTGCGGCGGTGACCCGGTGTTCGCGGATGCGCTGGCGCTGCATTCCGATGCCGCGGCCTGGCGGCGGCGCTTCGACGCCACCTGGCCGGCCGGCAGCGACGCTGCGCTGTCCGACGGCGGGCGCATAGCCGAAGGGCCTGCCTACCGGCCGGCCGAGGCCTTGCGCGATTGAACAGCGGGTGCAAGGACCGGCGTATCGACTCAAGCCCCTCGGGGTATGGCCGATAAGCTGGTCAGGGCAAGGCAGCGGCGCGGCCCTCGGTGGCCGGCTTGCCGGGCCTCTGCGAAGGAAGTCAAAGATGCGCAACAACCAACCCGTCACCCAGCGCGAGTACCCGTTCCCGAGCGGGCAGTCGCTGATCTCCGTCACCGACCTCAAGGGCCGCATCATGTATTGCAACGGCGCCTTCATCGAGGTCAGCGGCTTCAGCCGCGACGAGTTGCTGGGCCAGCCGCACAACCTGGTTCGGCACCCCGACATGCCGTCCGAGGCCTTCCGTGACATGTGGGCCACCATCGAGGCGGGCCTGCCCTGGACCGGCCTGGTGAAGAACCGCCGCAAGGACGGCGACCACTACTGGGTGCAGGCCAACGCCACGCCCATGCGCGACGGCGACCGCATCGTCGGCTTCCTTTCGGTGCGCACAGAGCCCTCGCGCGAGGCGGTGCAGGCCGCCGAGCAGCTGTATGCGACGATGCGTGCCGAGGCGCAGCAGGACCGCCTTGTGCACGTGCTTCACCGCGGCGCGCTGCGGCGCGGCGACTGGGCCGGCCGTGCTGTGCAATGGCTGCGCCTAGGCACCGGGGGGCGGCTGCTGGTCCTTCAGGCGGGTCTGGGCCTGCTGGTCGTCGGAGCCGGTGCCGTCGGCGGCGTGGCCGCCGCGACCGTCGCCGCGGTGGTCGGCGGGGGCGCCGGCGCCTGGCTGTCGCTGCGCACCACGCTCGGTGCCATCGGTGTCTCGGTGGCCGACGCCAACCGCCTCGCCTCGGGCGACCTGTCGCACGCCGTCTCCGAGGGCGCGGACGGCACCGTCGGCGAACTGCAGCAGGCGCTGCGACAGCTGTCGGTGAACCTGCGCGCGGTGGTCAGCGACACGCGGCGCGAGGTCCAGCAGGTCGAGCACGCCGCCCGCGAGATCGCGGCCGGCGCCGACGACCTCTCGGGCCGCACCGAGAGCCAGGCCGGCAGCCTGGAGGAGACCGCGGCCTCGATGGAGCAGATCAACAGCACGGTGCAGAACAGCGCTGCCGCCGCCGTCGAGGGCGCGCGCCTGGCCGCGCAGACCACCGACATCGCGCAGCGCAGCCACTCTGCCGTGCAGGCCGTGGCCGAGACCATGAACGACATCGCCGAGTCGTCGCGGCGCATCGGCGAGATCGTGCACGTGATCGAGGGCGTGGCCTTCCAGACCAACATCCTGGCGCTAAACGCTGCGGTCGAGGCCGCTCGCGCCGGCGAGCAGGGACGCGGCTTCGCCGTGGTCGCGGCCGAGGTGCGCTCGCTGGCCCAGCGCACCACGGTGGCGGCCAAGGAGATCCGCCAGCTCATCGCCGACAGCGCCGAGCGCGTGGACAACGGCGCGCGCCGCACGCAGGACGCCCAGCAGCGCATGGCCGAGGCGCTGGCGGCCGTGGGCAAGGTCAGCCACACGCTGGAGTCCATCAGCACCGCGGCCGCTGAGCAGCAGAACGGCATCGCGCAGATCAACGAGGCGGTGTCGCACATGGACGGCATCACGCAGCAGAACGCCGCGATGGTGGAGCAGCTGGCGGCCTCGTCGACCGGCCTGTCGTCGCAGGTGGAGTCGGTGAGCAACTCGATGCGTCTGTTCCGGCTGCGCGCCGGCGAGGCCAGCATGGCCGAGCAGGACGCGGTGGCGATGCGCCGCGAGGCGCGCCAGGTTGCGGCCTCCGCGAAGCCGCTGGCGGCGCCGCGCCCGGCGCCCGCACCCCGCAGCGCCGCCAGGCCCGCGAGCGTGGCGCCCGCACCGGTGGCCGCCACCACCGCCGACGACGATTGGACCGAGATCTGACCGGCTGGCCTGTGCCTGCGGCATGACGACCGAGGCGCGCCGGCCTGCACAAGCTTGGCTTGACGTCTAGACCGACCGGTCTACAAAATCCGGGGCCATGGGCGACCCGGACACCCTTCCCACGCGCGACCGCCTGGTGCACGCCATGTCGCGCGCGCTGCAGCAGCGCGGCTACCACGGTATCGGTCTGGCCGAACTGCTGGCCGAGGCCGGCGCGCCCAAGGGGGTGCTGTACCACCACTTCCCCGGCGGCAAGCAGGCCCTCGCCGTCGCGGCCATCGAAGCCACGGCCGTCCATATCGCGGCGTCGCTGGACCGGCTGATCGTCGCCCGAGCCGACCCGCTGCCGGCCCTGCAAGGCTGGCTGGAAATGGCGCAGGCGCAACTCGATCGCAGCGGCTTCGAGCGCGGCTGCCCGCTGGCCACGGTGGCCCTGGAGACCACCGCTGCCGACACCGCCGTGCGTGCCGCGCTGGCGCGGGCCTTCGACGGCATCCGCGCGCGGCTGGCCGTGCTGCTGTGCGCCGCTGGAGTGGCCGAGGCCCGCGCCGGCGGGCTGGCGGCCCTGGTGGTCGCGGCCTACGAGGGCGCGCTGATGCAGGCCCGCGTCGCCGGCAGCGCCGCGCCGATGGCCGAGGCGGCCGAGGCCCTGATGGCGATGCTGCGCCAGGAGATCGCCAGGCCACTGCAGGCGCCCCCGTCGCCCCCCCGGCCTGCCGCTCCGGTCCGGCCACGCGGGCACACCCGATGAACGCGCCCGTCACCGGCGGGCCCGCCGCCGAGGCCCTGGCGCTGCGCGCCGCCGACGGCTACGTCCTTGCTGCGCGACGCTACCTCGCGCGGGGCGCGCCGCGGTCCCACTTGGTGTTGGCCGGCGCCACCGGCGTGCCCCAGGGCTTCTACCGCCGCTTCGCCGAGCACGCCGCGGCACAGGGCGCCCACGTGCTGACGCTGGACTACCGTGGCGTCGGCCTGTCGCGGCCGGCGAGCCTGCGCGGCTTCGAGATGGACTACCTCGACTGGGCGCGACTGGACCTGGCCGCCGCCGTCGACGCGGTGCCTCGGGACGGGCTGCCGCTGCTGATGGTGGGCCACTCGTTCGGCGGCCACGCCTTCGGGCTGCTGCCCAACCACGCGCGCGTGGCGCGCTTTGCCACCTTCGCCACGGGCGCCGGCTGGCACGGCTGGATGCCGCCGCTGGAGAGGCTGCGCGTCCTGGCGTTGTGGCGTGTGCTGGGCCCGCTGCTCACGCGCTGGAAGGGCTACCTGCCCTGGAGCCTGCTGGGCATGGGCGAGGACCTGCCGCTGCCGGTGTACCGCCAGTGGCGCCGCTGGTGCGGCTTCCCCCGCTACTTCTTTGACGACCCGGACATGGAAGGCGAGCGGCTGGCCGAGCGCTTCTCAGCGGTGCGCACGCCCATCGTGGCCCTGAACGCGATCGACGACCACTGGGCCCCGCCGGCTTCGCGCGACGCCTTCATGGCCGCCTACCGCAATGCCGAGTGCCGGTGCATCGACCTGCACCCGAAGAGCCTGGGCCTCGAGGCCATCGGCCACATGGGCTACTTCCGCCCGTCGGCGCAGCCGCTGTGGGACGAGGTGCTGGCGTGGCTGCATGGCGGCGTCGGCCTGGGCGCAGCGGCACCCCACGCAGCCTGATCAGGCCGCGGGCGGCGAGGAGCTGCAGTCCCGGCAGTGGCCGTACAGCGTGAGTTCGTGATCCTGCACCGTGAAGCCCGGTGGCGCCAGGCGCGACAGGTCACCAGGGCAAGCGTGCACGTCGAAGACACGCTCGCAATGCGTGCACTGGAAGTGGTGGTGGTGCAGGCGGCCGGCGATCTCGAAGCGCGGGTTCTCGCCGGGCAGCTCGACCGTGCACAGCTCGCCCTCCTCGACCAGGGTCTTCAGGTTCCGGTAGACCGTGGCCAGGCCCAGGCGCGGCGCCATGGCCTGCGCGGCGAGCAGCACCTCCTGTGGCAGCAGCGGACGCCGGGCGCGCTGCAAGGCATCGCGGATGGCGGTCCGCTGTCGGGTGTTGCGTTCCATCAGGCTGTGAGGGTAATCCATTGACCCGGGTGCTGTTCCGAACTGGGGGAAGACACGCATCCAGGGGGGTGGCTCCGGGCGGTCAGCCCGATACGATCAATGCCCGCCCGCGCAGGCCTGAGACCCGGCTGCCGGGCAACGAACGCCCCCTCCGCACCGACCAGCTTCGCCCCCCGATGAACCCGTCAACGATCATCGCGATCGTGTCGCTTTGCCTCCTGGCCACGGCCGGTGTGTTGTGGCTGCGCTTCGGCCGCCGCCGCGGCGACAAGCCGCTGCCTACGAAGTGGCCGTTGTCGGCGCGCCGCGTGTTCGGGCCCGCGGAGTTGCGGGTGCACGGCGTCCTTCGCGAGGCGCTGCCCAATCACCTCCTGCTGCCCAAGCTGCCCCTCGTGCGCTTCTGCCAGCCCGACGACCCGGGTGAGCTTCGCTACTGGTACAACCTGCTTGGCAGCCAGCATGTCAGCTTCGCCATCTGCAGCGAGGGCGGCCGGGTGCTGGCCGCGATCGACCTGGAGGGGCTTCGCCCGGGATCGCGCCGCGGTCGCGCCCTCAAGGAGGCCGTTCTCTCCGCCTGCAAGGTCAAGTACTTGCGCTGCACGGTCGACGATCTGCCCACGGTGGCCGAGCTGCGCGCCCTGGTGCCCGAGCCTGTCAGCAAGAGCATGCCGGTGGCCCGCATGGCTCAGGCCAGCGTGCAGCTCAGCGCCACCGTGGCCGAGCGCCGGCGCGAGCGCCAGGTGTGGTGCGACACCGACGTTCTCACTGATTCCTTCTTCGACCGCATGGCTCCTGGTGTCACGGCCAGCGGTTTCGGTGGCAGTAGCGTGCCGCCCGTGAGCGTGATGGAGCTCGACCTTCCCCTGCTGGACGAGCCCGCGGTCGGCATCGTCGTCGATCACATTCCGGCCGTGGCGCTCAGGGCTTGACCGCGGCCGCTCCACCGCACGCATCAGCAGTTTCCGGTTATGCCGGCCTCGGCCCGCAGCAGGTGCTCGACGCGCTCGATGCAGCCGGCTTGCGCGGTGACGGCAGGCTCCTGCAGCTCAACAGCTACGAGAACCGCGTCTTCCAGGTGATGCTGGAAGATGGCCACGCCGTGGTGGCCAAGTTCTATCGACCCGGGCGCTGGAGCGACGCGCAGATCCTGGAGGAGCACGCCTTCGCCTGCGAACTGGCCGCCGCCGAGGTGCCGGTGGTTCCGCCGCTGCCGCTGCGGGTGGCTGGTGCGCGGCTGCAGTTGCAGGGCGAGCAGGCCACCCTCGCGACCTGGATCGACGGCGACGGCACGGCATACCGCTTCGCCGTGGCCGAGCGCCGTGCCGGCCGCGAGCCCGAGCTCGACGATCCGGCCGTGCTGGCGCAGATGGGCCGCTTCATCGGCCGGCTGCACGCGGTGGGGCGGCAGCGCTGCTTCGAGCATCGGCACCACCTGGCCGCGGCCGATGGCGCCGTGGCCGTGGCCGGACTGCTGCAGGCCGGCGTGGTGACCCCGGCCGAGCTGCCGGCCTGGCGCCGCACGGCCGAGGCTGCCGCTGCGGCGGTGGTGGCGGCCTTCGACGCCGTGGCCGGCAGCGGCCCGCTGGCCACGCTGCGCTTGCACGGCGACTGCCACCCCGGCAACGTGCTGTGGCGCCCCGGCACGGCCGAGGGCGACCCCGGCCGGCCGCACATCGTTGACCTCGACGACGCGCTGCAGGGCCCCGCGGTGCAGGACCTGTGGATGCTGGTCTCGGGCGACGCGCGGACGATGTCGCGACAGCTCGACGTGCTGCTGCGCGGCTACGAGGACTTCAGCGACCTCGACGACCGCGAGCGCGCGCTGATCGAGCCGTTGCGCACCCTGCGCATGCTGCGCCACAGCGCCTGGCTGGCCGCGCGCTGGAGCGACCCCACCTTCCCGATCCACTTCCCGTGGTTCGGCAGCGCCGCCTACTGGAGCCAGCAGACGACGCTGCTGCGCGAGCAGCTGGAACTGATGGGCGACTGAGAGGGTGTGAACGAAAGCTTCAGTTCGCCAGTCTCGTAGCGACCATACGCGCTTGTGCGAGCCAGATCCAGGCCGACGGCGCCCGGTCGGAGCGATCGCGATGGGCGATGAGACGGCGGTCGCGCTCAAGCCAGGCGTGGGTGCGCTCGACGACCCAACGCATGGGCTGCATGACGAAGGGCTTGGCGGATTCCTCAGGCCCCAAGGGCTGCTGGGCGTCGCGCCAGGTGCCGGTGGCGCGGTTGCCCTGGCGGCGCACCACCTCCACGGTGATGCCGTGAGCCCTCTCGATGGCTGCTGCGCGCTGCCCGGCGTATGCGGCGTCGGTGTAGAGCTTCTTGATCGTGTGTGCCTTGGCATACGCCTTGGCCACCACGTCGGCGGCGGTGTCGTGGTCCTGCACGCTGGCGGCCGTGATCGTGACCGCCAGCAGCAGGCCCAGCGAGTCGACCACGAGGTTGCGCTTTCGGCCCTTGACCGTCTTGCCCGCGTCGAAGACCGTGTTGCCGCCTTGGAGCGTGCTGCGCGTGATCCGCGAGTCGATGACCGCCGCCGTAGGTTCGGCGGACTTGCCCTCGCGCCGGCGCCACTGCTGGCGCAGCCGATCGTGCATGGCCTAAATCGTACCGGCCGCGGCCCAGCGCTTGATGGACATGTACCCCGCCTTCCAAGGCGCATAGCTCTTGGGCACCAGCCGCCAGGCACAGCCCGTGCGCACCACGTAGCAGCAGGCGTTGACCATCACGCGGCGCGGATAGCGAAGCGGCACGCCTGGCTGCCCTTGGCGCTCAAGCAGGTCGGCCACCAGCACCCATTCGGCGTCGGTCAGAACGGTGTGCTGGCCCTCGGGGCTGCTGCTGCGCCGGTGCATGGCGTTGTAGCCGGTGCGCGGTCCCGCGCGAGGGAATCATTTCGTATACACCCACTGCGCTCCTTCAGCCCACCAGCAGCGCGTTGACGCGCCGCACGTAGGCAGCCGGGTCTTCCAGCACCCCGCCTTCGGCCAGCACGGCCTGGTCCAGCAGGATGTGCGCCAGGTCGTCGAAGCGCTCGTTGCCCTCGGCGGAGTCGAGCTTCTTCACCAGCGGGTGCTCGGCGTTGATCTCCAGGATGGGCCTGGCCTTCGGCGCCTCCTGCCCCGCGGCCTTGAGCATGCGCGCCAGGTGCGCGCTCATGTCGCCCTCGTCGGCCACGATGCAGGCCGGGCTATCGACCAGGCGCGTGGTGGCGCGCACGTCCTTCGTGCGCTCGGAAAGCGTCTTCTTCAGGCGCTCGATCAGCGGCTTCGCAGCCTCGGCGGTGGCCTCGGCCAGCTTCCTCTCGTCCTCGTCCTGCAGCTTGCCGAGGTCGACCGCGCCCTTGGCGACGCTGGTCAGGGTGTGGCCGTCGAACTCGTACAGGTGGCTGAGCATCCATTCGTCTACGCGGTCCACCAGCAGCAGTACCTCGATGCCTTTCTTGCGGAAGATCTCGAGCTGCGGGCTCGCCTTGGCCGCAGCCAGGCTGTCGGCCGTGATGACGTAGATGGCCTCCTGGCCCTCCTTCATGCGGCCCACGTAGTCGGCGAAGCTCACGCCGCTGTCGGCGTGCGTGCTGGCAAAGCGGAACAGCCTGGCCAGCCGTTCGCGGTTGGCGAAGTCCTCGCCGATGCCCTCCTTCAGCACGTTGCCGAACTGCGCCCAGAACTCGGCGAAGGTGTCCTTCTGGTTCTCGGCCACGTCTTCGAGCATGCCCAGCACCTTCTTTGTGCTGCCATCGCGGATGGCCTTGACGTCGCGGCTTTCCTGCAGCAGCTCGCGGCTCACGTTCAGCGGCAGGTCGGCGCTGTCGATCACGCCCTTCACAAACCGCAGGTACACCGGCATCAAGGCCTCGGCGTCGTCCATGATGAACACGCGCTTCACGTAGAGCTTGACGCCGCCGCGCTTGTCCCGGTTCCACAGGTCGAAGGGCGCCTTCTTGGGGATGTACAGCAGCTGCGTGTACTCGCTGCGCCCTTCCACGCGGTTGTGCGTGTAGGCCAGCGGCGCATCGGAGTCGTAGCTGATCTGCTTGTAGAACTCCTGGTACTCGGCGTCGGTGATGTCGCTCTTGCTGCGCGTCCACAGCGCCTGCGCCTTGTTGGCCGGCTCCCACTCGTCGGTGTCGACCTGTTGCTTCCTTTCGTCGTCCCAGGTCTGCTTGCGCATCAACACCGGCAGGTTCAGGTGGTCGGAGTACCGGGCGATGATGGACTTGAGCTTCCAGGCGCTGAGGAACTCCTCCTCGCCCTCGCGCAGGTACAGGATGACGTCGGTGCCGCGCTCGGCGCGCTCGATGGTCTCGACCTCGAAGTCGCCGCTGCCGGTGCTGCTCCAGCGCACGCCCTCCGCGGCGGGGGCGCCGGCGCGGCGCGTCTCCACCGTCAAGCGGTCGGCGACGATGAAGCCACTGTAGAAGCCCACCCCGAACTGGCCGATGAGGTTGGCGTCCTTCTTCTTGTCGGCCTCGAGGCGGCCGAGGAACTCGCGCGTGCCGCTCTTTGCGATGGTGCCCAGGTGGGCCACGGCCTCGTCGGCGCTCATGCCGATGCCGTTGTCGCGGATGGTGAGGCTCTTCTTCTCGGCGTCGAACCACACCCGCACGTTCAGCTCGGGCTGGTCTTCCCAGAGCGCGGGCTTGTCCAGTGCCTCGAAGCGCAGCTTGTCGCAGGCGTCCGAGGCATTGGAGACCAGCTCGCGAAGGAAGATCTCCTTGTTGCTGTACAAGCTATGGGTGACGAGGTGCAGGATCTGCTGCACCTCGGCCTGGAAGGAAAGCGTCTTCTTGTCCATGGGCGTCGGAAGGGGTGAAACCAGAGCAACCGCTCACGATGAGGGTGGGTCACCGGTTTTCAAGACCCCGCCTGGGCCTGGGCTAGAGTCGGCTGCCCTGCCCCCGCCCGCCGCCCCGCCCGCCGCCCCGCCCGCCGCCCCGCCCGCCGACGTGCCCCGCCCGTTGCCCGCCTGATGGCCTGGCCCGCCCGCACCGTGCTGGGCGTGATCCCGGCCGTCTACTTCGTGTTCGTGGCGGCCGAGTTCGCCCTCATGACGCACCTGGCGCTACAGGCGACGTCCGACGGGCGACCGGCCGTCGTCGTCGGGCTGCTGGCCACGTCGCTGTGGACCGGAATCCTGTTGGCCAGCACCGCCGCCCACGCGGCCGTGCAGCGCCTGGGGCATGCACGGGTGTTCGTCGGCGCCACTGCGCTGGCGACGATGGCCACGCTGTCGATGGCGCTGCACGCGCATCTCGGCGGCTGGCTCGCGGGTGCCTTCTTGCTTGGGCTCGGCGGCGGCTGGGTATGGGTGGCCGGCGAGTCCTGGCTGGCCGAGGCGGCCCCGGCCGCGCAGCGCGGCCTGCTGGTGGGCCTGTTCGAGACCGCCGTCGGCCTGGGCCTGATGGCCGGCCCGGCCCTGCTGCCGCCCTTGCGCTGGCTCGGCGTGTCGCCGCCGTGGGCGTGCGCGGCGCTGATGCTGCTGGCGCTTGGCACCAGCGCGCTGCTGCTGCGCGTGCAGCCCCCGGGTGTGACCGGCGGCGAAGGCGCTGCGATGCCCGCTCATGTGGCCGCCGTGGGTCGCTCGACGGTCTGGGGGCTGATGGCCGTGGCCGCGCTCAGCGGCCTGATGGAGAGCGGGGTGTCGGCCCTGCTGCCGTCGATCTCCATGCGCCTGGGGGAATCGATGGAGAACGCCGCCTGGCTCGGGGCCGTCATCGGCGCCGGCAGCGCGCTGATGCAGCCGCCCGCTGGTCTGCTGGCCGACCGCTTCGGCGCGCGCCGCATCGCACTGCTGGCCTGGGCCGTGGTGCTCGCGGCCAACGCGGGCCTGCTGCTGAACTCTGCCGACCCCGGCGCGGTGCTGTGGGCGGTGGGCTTCACGCTCGGCGGCGTCGGCGGTGCCGTGTACACCCTCATGATCGTCGAGCTCGGCCACCGGCTCGGGGGCGCGGCGCTGGTGCAGGCCGTCGGCGCTCTGGTCACGGCGTACTCGCTGGGCACGGCCGCCGGGCCGACGCTGGGCGGCGCGCTGTTCGATGCCGCCGGCCTTTACGGCCTGGCCGCGGCCCTGCTGGGCACCGGCGCCGCCGGCCTGGCGCTGACGGTCCGGGCGCTGGATCGCTGACCGGGGGTCTACGGCGCGCGGCGCCGCCGCGCGAGCTGGTCGACCCGCTCAGCCAGCGCCTGCAGGTCGGCGCCCTTGCGCACGTAGGCGTCGTAGGCGTCGAAACCGGCTCGCACCTCGGCCTCCGCCAGGCTGCTGTGCATGGCGATGGCCGCAGAGGCCGAACTCCGCCGCAGCGCCTGGCCCACCGCCATGCCGTCCATGCCCGGC